>NZ_CP094380.1:900000-1160000 GCF_022809775.1 Pseudodesulfovibrio tunisiensis | reverse complement strand
GAAAGCGTAATAGCTCACTGGCCTAGCGATTCTGCGCCGAAAATGTAACGGGGCTAAGCATTGTACCGAAGCTTCGGGTTCGTAGTTAATCTACGAGCGGTAGGGGAGCGTTCTCAGATGGGATGAAGGGATACCGTGAGGTATCCTGGACTAATGAGAAGTGAATATGCTGGCATGAGTAACGATAAAATAGGTGAAAAACCTATTCGCCGTAAGCCCGAGGTTTCCTGGGTAAAGTTAATCTTCCCAGGGTAAGTCGGCCCCTAAGGCGAGGCTGAAAAGCGTAGCTGATGGGAAACAGGTTAATATTCCTGTACCTGTATGAGTGTGCGATGGAGGGACGCAGGAGGATAGACGATCCGGGTGTTGGATATCCCGGTGCAAGCGTGTAGGCTTGAGGATCAGGCAAATCCGATCTTCTTTATGCCGAGACGTGATGCCGAGTCATTACTCGACGGAAGTCGTTGATTCCATGCTGCCAAGAAAAGCTTCTAAGTTTAGCTCATGCAGACCGTACCGCAAACCAACACAGGTGGGCGGGTCGAGCAGACCAAGGCGCTTGAGAGAACTCTGGTTAAGGAATTCGGCAAAATGACCCCGTAAGTTCGCAATAAGGGGTGCTCCCGAATGTGATCGGATTTACTTTGTGAGCATTCAGGAGCCGCAGAGAATCGGGGGGGGCGACTGTTTACTAAAAACATAGGTCTCTGCTAAGTCGTAAGACGATGTATAGGGACTGACGCCTGCCCGGTGCTGGAAGGTTAAGGGGTGGAGTTAGACTTCGGTCAAAGCTCTAAACCGAAGCCCCAGTAAACGGCGGCCGTAACTATAACGGTCCTAAGGTAGCGAAATTCCTTGTCGGGTAAGTTCCGACCTGCACGAATGGCGTAACGATCTCCCCACTGTCTCAACCAGAGACTCAGTGAAATTGAACTTCCAGTGAAAATGCTGGATACCCGCGGAAGGACGGAAAGACCCTGTGCACCTTTACTATAGCTTGACATTGGTATTTGGTTTATCATGTGTAGGATAGGTGGGAGACTTTGAAGCGTGCTCGCTAGTGTGCGTGGAGTTACCCTTGAAATACCACCCTTGATGATCTAGGTATCTAATCCATTGCCGTTATCCGGTGTGGAGACAGTGTCTGGTGGGTAGTTTGACTGGGGCGGTCGCCTCCCAAAATGTAACGGAGGCTTGCAAAGGTTCCCTCAGGCTGATTGGAAACCAGCCGTCGAGTGCAAAGGCATAAGGGAGCTTGACTGTGAGACAGACATGTCGAGCAGGAACGAAAGTTGGTCTTAGTGATCCGGTGGTTCCGAATGGAAGGGCCATCGCTCATAGGATAAAAGGTACGCCGGGGATAACAGGCTGATCGCGTCCAAGAGTTCACATCGACGACGCGGTTTGGCACCTCGATGTCGGCTCATCACATCCTGGGGCTGAAGCAGGTCCCAAGGGTACGGCTGTTCGCCGTTTAAAGTGGTACGCGAGCTGGGTTTAAAACGTCGTGAGACAGTTTGGTCCCTATCCTCCGTGGGCGTAGGAGAATTGAAGAAGGGTTGCCCCTAGTACGAGAGGACCGGGGTGAACGAACCTCTGGTGTTTCAGTTGTGGCGCCAGCCGCATTGCTGAGTAGCTACGTTCGGAATGGATAACCGCTGAAAGCATCTAAGCGGGAAGCCAGCTTCAAGATAAGTTCTCCCTGGACTTCGGTCCCTGAAGATCCCTTGTAGACTACAAGGTTGATAGGCCGGATGTGTAATCGCAGCAATGCGTTTAGCTAACCGGTACTAATAGATCGTGCGGCTTATTGAACATCAAAAGGAATTCTCTCTTCCCCCTATTGACTATATATTTTGCCTTGGTGCCCAAAGAGGAGAGGGTACACCCGATTCCATTCCGAACTCGGTAGTTAAGCTCTCCTTCGCCGATGATACTGCAGACTTATCTGTGGGAAAGTAGGTCGGCGCCAAGGCTTTTTCTTTTCAGAAAGGCCCCTCATGCGAGGGGCCTTTCTGCGTTTGGGGGGCAACGGCATGCAGCATGGAGTCGAGCGCCCCGCCTCCCCTGACGCACGAGCTGTCATCCGGCTGGAGCGGCCGAGGCGTGAGCCTTGGGGAGCATGCGCTCTTCCTGCGTTCTCGGCGGCGTGCCGGGCAAGGTGACGGTCTCCGGCCATCCGTCATGCTTATGCTGTGCCTCCATGCGAGCTTGCCGGGAATCCTGAACGGAAGGCACTCAGTTGGGAGCGTTACAGGAACGCGGAAAATCTGGGGAAGAACCATGGCCGCCTCAGCCGCATCGCCTTTTGCCCAATCCGCAGCGCACGGCTCGCGTTTATGGAGACAGGACCGTTTGCTGTGTCGTCATCGCCTTCCGACGTGCCGGGCCTGTCCCGGCTCTTCCACGGCAGGGGCAATTGTTGGCCGTTGGGACGCATCCGATGATATGCGTATCTCTGGGTTCGACAGGTTCCAGATCATCCAATGCTTTTGCAAAGAGGTATGCCCCTGTAGGCAGACCTCCTGCCGGAGCCTCTTTTCCTTTCGAGAGTCTTCCGTCCTTAGATACAGGATGATCCTGCTACAGAGTTGTGGACACGGAGTTAAGCCACTATCCTGACGAGCAAACAGGAGAAGTGGATGAGCTGATCCTGCTACAGAGTTGTGGACACGGAGTTAAGCCACTATCCTGACGAGCAAACAGGAGAAGTGGATGAGCTGATCCTGCTACAGAGTTGTGGACACGGAGTTAAGCCACTATCCTGACGAGCAAACAGGAGAAGTGGATGAGCAGGAATCGCAGGACGTACGACGCGGAGTTCAAGTGGAATGCCGTTCGGATGGTCGAGGAATCGGGACGGGCAGCGTCAGAGGTTGCGCAGAGTCTCGGGATTGGCGTGGACCTCCTCTACAGATGGCGACGTGAAATGCTGGGCAAGGGGCAGATTGCATTTCCAGGCCAGGGCAAACAGGGGCTCACGGATGAGCAGGGCAGAATCCGGGAGCTTGAAAAACAGCTCAAGGATGCCGAACTTGACCGGGATATATTAAAAAAAGCATTGGCCATCTTCAGCAGGGCACCGAAATGAGATTTTGTTTCATAAGGGACCACCGCTCGCATTTTTCGGTGAAGAGGATGTGCCGTACGCTCAAGGTTTCCAAGAGCGGGTATTATGCATGGGTGAACCGCAGACCGTCCCGGCGAACCGCCGAAACGACTCGGCTCCGTTCCCGAATTTTCCAACTTTACGAAGAACATTCGGGGTGTGCCGGCAGCCCCATGATCACAGCCGATCTGCGAGCAGAGACCGAATTCCGGCGGGTGAGTCGACAGCGAGTCGCCCGCCACATGCGGCAGCTCGGGTTGCGTTGTCAGACATCTCGTCGGTTCGTTGTAACGACGGACTCGAAGCATGCCGAACCGATTGCTCCCAATCGGCTCAATCGGCAGTTCACGGTGTCCTTCCCCAACACCGCTTGGGTCACAGACATCACCTATCTCAAGGTTGGCCGAAAATGGCACTATCTCACGGTTTTCATCGATCTGTTTTCGCGAATCGTAGTTGGATGGGATTTGAGTAATTCACTCGAAAGGCATTCGGTCATTCGGGCTTTTCGCAAGGCTTTTGCCCGGAGACGTCCGCCTCACGGCCTTTTGATTCACAGTGACAGGGGAATCCAATTCGCCAGCCATGATTTTCGATCGGAATTGAGAAGACATGGCTGCGTTCAGAGTATGAGCCGCAAAGGAAATTGCTGGGACAACGCCGTTGCTGAATCCTTCTTTCACACCCTCAAGACTCAATTCGTCCGACATCGGCGATTTTCAAACAGCCTTGAGGCGAAACTGGCGCTGTTTTAATACATCGAGGCCTACTACAACCGGAGGCGGAGACATTCCTCAAATGGCTGGATATCGCCCGCCGAATTCGAAAAACAACTCGCCATGAAGGAAGTGGCTCAACCGACGGTCCACTTTTGTATGGCAGGATCAGGGAATCCTGAACGGAAGGCACTCAATTGGGAGCGTTACAGGAACGCGGAAAATCTGGGGAAGAACCATGGCCGCCTCAGCCGCATCGCCTTTTGCCCAATCCGCAGCGCACGGCTTGCGTTTATGGAGACAGGACCGTTTGCTGTGTCGTCATCGCCTTCCGACGTGCCGGGCCTGTCCCGGCTCTTCCACGGCAGGGGCAATTGTTGGCCGTTGGGACGCGCCCGATGATATGCGTATCTCTGGGTTCGACAGGTTCCAGATCATCCAATGCTTTTGCAAAGAGGAATGCCCCTGTAGGCAGACCTCCTGCCGGAGCCTCTTTTTCTTTCGAGAGTCTTCCTTAGATACAGGACCCTGATGTCGTACCAGCTGCGATTAGTAGAGGGTTACTTGTGGAGGCTGTCCCTTTTTTCCAGCAGATTCACGTAGGCTTGCGATTCCAGGGCGTTTCGTGGAATGCCCAACTCTTCCATGATGGTTTTGGCTTGTGTGATACCATCTTCATGCCTGTCGTTTGGACCGAGCACGATTTCCAACTCCATATAATTGCCCAACCCGACCACATGATCCAGATGGATGCGAGTGTTGCCCTTCAGGTAGACTTTTCGTGTTTTGACTGCTGTTGCCCGTATGCCCGGCCAAAGCGCTAGCATACGCTTAAGAATGCGAGGAAAGAGCATGGGGACGCTGGTAGGTGGACGGTGAAGGCTCTGCTGTATCCGGGCGGCAATATCGGATGAGTTCCGCATGTTTTTTCGGGGTTTCCCGGAGTTTGAGTCGAGCCTTTCGGCTGTTGAGGAATGTGTCGGTCTGCTCGAGAGTGAATGGCCCGTGGTCTGCGATAGCAGCTACCTTGCTTTCCAGAACGGCAGGGGCATCTTGCGAGCTTTTATTTCAATGTTCTGCATTCGGCGAACATAGCCTTGCTGCCAACGCTGAGGCAAAAAGAATCAGGTGAAAAAACTGGAAGTAGGGCGAAGGCAGGTAAAAGGCAGGAAAAAGGGAGAGCTGCCTGTTGCAACTCCCCTTGGAATGTCGATTACTTGTTTTTACCGCGCTTGGTCCAGAGCTGCATCTCCTTCATTTTTTTGCGGCGTTCACGCTGAAGCGATTTGCAGACGAGGGGGAAGTTTTTCTTGTAGCCGAATTTTTCCCTGTATTCGGCAGGAGTCATGTCGTGGCTTGCAAGGTGCTTCTTGGTCAGAATCTTGTACGGCTTGCCACAGACACAGCAGATGATGGTCTTCTCGCGAATGGATTTCTTGGGATCGCAGGCATAGCTTTCTTCCATCTCGGGAGATTCGCCTTCGGCAATGGATTTGATGCCGGAGGCAAGTTTTTGCACCATGGAAGTGATTTCCTCTTCAGTCATGGTCCTGACACTGGCCTGGGCTTTGACAATCTCAAGCGCTTCCTTCAGGTAGTCTTCCATGAATAACTCCTTCATGAAATGTTTCAGGTCATAGTGGGAAGTGGATGGACAATCGTCTTGAAAGTCGAGTGAACTCCCTTGACCCATTGTTTTTCATAGCAAGTGTTTTTTTGCAGTATTGCTTCAGCGTGTTACACGTGACAGCGCTGCATTTATGGTATGTATCTTGTCTTTGCTCTACTTTGTCAAGAGTCTTTTGTTATAATGATGCGTCGGATGATGGGAACAGAAAGTGAATCGTCTTTTCGTTGATCCATGAAGAAGGGGCGGGGCGAATTTCAGCCCACGATTTCTTGATTATCTATTCCGACTGAAGTACGGTTTGACAACTTTTTTTGGCAGTGGCCTATAGTGAATGTCGTGTGATGCATGGAGATGAGAATGTCTGGTCAAAACGGGAAAGTGTATAAACTGGAGGCCGTCCGGCCCGAGGCGAGGGAAGAAGACGTGAATGAGGAACAGACTCAGGCTCAGCCTGTGGCCGATCTGGCGGATACGAACAAGGACATGAGCAAGGTTGCCATGATCGTGTCCCTGCTTGCTGTTGTTCTCCTGGTCATTTTTTTCTTTGGCATGAATCGGAATATTGCCGGTCTTACCGATGAGGTAAAGAGCCTTGGCGCATTGCGTGAAGACGTTTCCGTGCTTGACCAGAAGGTCGTCAGCATGGAGCAGGAAATGCCTTCCCAGATGAAGCGGATGCTGGCGCACGACGTGGTCAATGAGATGACCATGAAGGCTTCCTATCTCGGCAACCATCTCGAGGACGAGGCGCTGAAGCAGAAGATGCTGCAGGTTTCCGAAATCCTGAAGTCCGTCAGGACCGATTTGGAAAAGTAGTTTTTTTAGGAATATTCCAGCCAGGGGCGGAGCAAGTTGCGTCCTTGGCTGAAATTGCCGTTCAAGGGTCAGATTCGCGCTTGATAATGTGCGCGAATCTGACCCTTTTTTTGTGGTGTCCGCTGTGTCAGACCGGACTGCTTGAGGCGGCATCTGTTTGGCCCATCCCAATGCCGGGTAGGTTTTTTTTGTTCATATTGATTAACGTTGTTCAATTTTGTGTTGACCTGAGTTGATATTTATGATTTTGATTAGTTGACGATTAATGTTCAACAACGGTTTCCCCCATGTCCAAAAAGTATATCAGTCTGCGCGAGGTCGGCCGCCAACTCGACATTCCGCCTTCCACCGTTGTCTATTACAAGGATAAGTTTAGTAGATTCATACCTTCTGTCGGCCATCCAGGACGACGGCAAAGGTATCCTGCCGAGGTCGTTGAAATATTCAGGAGGATTCGTGAAATGTTCAGCGAGAATTGGTCTGTTGATCAAATTGAGAAAGAATTAGCATTGAAATTCGGCATGTTAATTACTGATCAACAATATGATCAACAGCGGGTGTCGGCTGAGGCCGAAGGCGAGGTCGTTGCACGTTTGGGGCATGTCCTCATGAGAATGTCGGATGTGCTTGACAATCAGTCCCTGTTTCAAAGCGAAATCCGTTCGTTGCGCGATGAGGTTCAGCAGTTGCGGGCCGAGCGGAACGAAATGGAAGCTTCCTTTAGCGAGCGCATCAGGCGGATGGAGCATGAGGTCGCTCGCCTGCGGGAGCGGAGAGCTGCTTCGGCTGAAGGGGAGATGAATTTTCCTTCCGAGGAGTTCCTGTCCAAGCCGTTGGTCATTCAGTCCGAGGGGGAGTATCTCGGCGTGCAGGGACAGGGGCGCAAGCCGTTTTCCCTGAAGGATTTCGTGCTGCTTATCGAGCGCAATGTGTCGGATCGGCTTGATGTCGAGACCGCGTGGTCGCAGCAGGACGGTTGCTGGGTCTTCAAGTTGAAGACTGTGGCTCGGGGCGGTGTCGGGCGCAGTCAGGATGTCGTGCTTGTCGTGAAGGAGACCGTGACGCCCAACCGGAACGTGGTGAGCGAAATCGTTCGGCTGAACATTGATGGCAAGGATGCCCCGGATGCCTTGCTGCTCAGTCTGTTTCGTCAGCTCAAAAGTGTTTTTTCCGACTAGTCGGATGCGTGCGGCTGTTTTTCTAGAAAAACTCTTGATTTACTCTCCGATTTTGAGTATGTACATGCTGCAAAATGGATGAAATAGGGAGTTTGTCCCCTGGTGGGAGGAGGGAGTGTATGCCCCAGGTGGCCGCGCGCATAACGCATGACCAGGAAAAGTGGCTGAAGGAATACTTCAAGACCAAGAGTGCTGGAGCAGAGTTCATTCTGCCCTGGGCTGTGGATGTGTTTTTCAAGACCATTCGCAATGTCTCCAGCGAGTTCTCGGTTGCGGAGCTCAAGACCATTCTCGAGTCCCACAAGGACATCAAGCTGCTGCCGAATCAGTCCAAGCAGGCCTATTTGCTGTTGCGCGTTGAAGAGGCGTGCGACGAACGCAGCGTGCACATCAAGCACGGCTCCAGCAAGAGCAATCTCGAGGTCAAGTTGCGGCGGCTGTCCGATTTGCAGGCCACGGCGCTCATGATCTGGGCCACTGCCTATTGGGTCAGCAAGACGTGGAACGGCGTGTCGCTTGACGAGTATGTAAAGTTGTCCTGCGGCTGATTTCTTCAGTTTTTTCCTTTCCTACGGGCGCGCCTTTGGTTGCGCTTGCCTCTTTGCGGTGGTATCGCCTCCGTTGACTCCTGCAGGCAGGGCTTTCAACAAGGAATACCATGAGCAAGCTTCCATGCATTCTTACCATAGCCGGTTCCGACTCCGGAGGCGGAGCCGGAATTCAGGCCGATCTCAAAACCATCACCATGCTGGGCGGGTACGGCGCCAGTGTCATTACTGCGCTGACGGCTCAGAATACTACCGGCGTTACCGGCATCCATGCCCCTGATCCCAAGTTTGTGGCCTTGCAGCTCAAGACCGTGCTCGAGGATATTCGCGTGGACGCGGCAAAGACCGGGATGCTGTTTTCCGCCGGAATCATCAGGGCTCTCGCCCGTTTTTTGAGCAAACGCAGATTTCCTCTTGTTGTCGACCCCGTGTGCGTGGCCACATCCGGAGCCAAGCTGCTCGAGGATGATGCCGTCAAGGCCATGGTGGAGCACATGTTTCCCTGCGCCGATCTGTTGACACCGAACATTCCCGAGGCCGAACTGTTCTCCGGGGTGGAGATCGAGGGGCGGGATGATGTGTTTCTTGCTGCCGAGAGAATGTTGACCATGGGCCCCAAGGCTGTGCTGATCAAGGGGGGACATGCGGATTCCCTTGCCGTGACCGACTGGTTCGTGCAACAGGGACATGATCCGATTCCTCTGATGCAGGCCCGAGTGGACACGCCGAACACCCATGGCACGGGATGCACCTTGTCCGCAGCCATTGCTACGGGATTGGGGCAGGGCATGGGATTGGGAGCAGCCATTCGGCGGGCGCAGGAATATCTGAATCTTGCTCTGCGTGCTGGATTCCCCGTGGGTGAGGGGGAGCGGACCGCCGAATCATCTGGCCCCCTTGATCAAGGAACAGGCCCGTGCAGGCGTTCTGGCACAATTGGACGGCATGGCCAGACGGCTTGTCGGAATGGCAGGACTGAAGCGGCTTGTTCCGCGCTGCCGAGCCAATGTGGCCGTGTGCGTGCCGTTTGCCGATGATGCAAGCGATGTGGCCGCGTTCAGCGGTGGTATTGTCGGAACTCGGGATGGACGGATGATCGTGGCCGGGGGACCGGAATTCGGAGCCTCGGAATTCACGGCACAAGTACTGCTTGCCGCGCGCCGACTGAATCCCGAGCTGGCCTGCGCAATGACGCTCGGTCTGGGAGGTGGTGTGGAAGATGCGTTGGGTCCGGCCGGACTTTCAACTGTGCACATGGCCCGGGAGTCAAAACCGGATTATGTGCCGGATGAGGGTGGAAGTCTCGAGTTCTGGGGCGTTTTCGAAGCGTTCAAGGAACATTCCGAGCCTGCGTCGATTCGGGCCGTCGTGGACAGGGGGAGCATGGGGCGTGAGCCCTTGTTGCGGATACTGGCGCGTGACCCTGCGGAACTTATGGCCTTGTTGTGTCGTCTGATTGACGAGCTGGGCGTGTCCGGCTGCGTTGCCGAATAGGCTTTCCGGCTTTGTCCGGCATGCGTTTTTGTTGACATACGTGTAAAAGATTGCTTAATAAGCACGTTCTTTTGCGGGCGTGGCGGAATTGGTAAACGCGCCAGGTTTAGGTTCTGGTGCCTCGCGGCTTGGGGGTTCGAGTCCCTCCGCCCGCACCATGTCTCGCTAATAACGGGTCCGTTTTTTCGGAGCCCTTGAGGAGGATATACACCCATGGATTACAAGGTTGAGGAAATTTCTCCGGTAAAACGGAAGATCATCGTCGAAGTCAAGGCCGAAGAGGCCAACGCGGCCATTGCCACCACCGTTGCCCTGTACCGTGCGCGTACCGACATCAAGGGCTTCCGCAAGGGCAAGGTGCCCGGAAGCGTTGTGGAGTCCAAGTACCGCAAGCAGATCTACGGCGAAGCCACCACTGATCTGATCAATGTCCACATCAACCAGATCGTGGGCGAAGAGGGCATGCAGCCCTTGTCCCGCATCGACGTGGACGCCAAGGAGCTGGAGAAGGACTCCGATTTCACCTATTCCCTGGAATTCGAGGTGGCTCCCAAGTTCGATCTGCCCAAGTACAAGGAATTGAAGATCGAGGAAGTCAAGCCCGAGGTCAGCGAAGAGGAAATCCAGGAAGTCGAGAAGCGCATTCTGGACAATCAGGCCGAGGTCAAGACCGTGGCCGAGGATCGCAAGCCCGTGGACGGCGATGTCGCCACCGTGAGCTTCGGTGCATACCAGAACGACGAACTGGTTCAGGGCATCAAGGCCGAGAATTTCGATCTGCAGATCGGCTCCTATCAGGCTCTTCCCGAGTTCGAGGAACTGATCAAGACCCTCATGCCCGGTGAGGCCGGCGAAGCCGACGTGACCTTCCCTGCGGACTTCATCAACAACGAGCTTGCCGGTCAGACCGTGACCTTCAAGGCCAAGGTGCACGCCGTCAAGGAGCGCATCATTCCCGAGATGTCCGATGAAATCGCCAAGAAGGCCGGTTTCGAGGATATGGAGACCATGCGCAAGGGCATTCGTGAATCCTACATGTCCCAGCGCAAGCAGCTCAACAAGTCCGATGCCCAGAGCAAGCTGATCAAGTCCATTGTCGACGGCCTCGATTTTCCGCTGCCGCCTTCCCTGCTGGAAGACCGTGTGGAGCGTCTGGTGCGCGATCTCGAATACAAGATGGATCGTCAGGGCAAGAGTCTGGCTGCAACTGGCAAGACGCTGGAGCAGATTCGCGAGGAATTCCGCCCCGAGGCCGAAGAGGCCGTTCGCACCGAAATCTTCCTGCTGGCCGTTGCTGCCGAGGAAGGTCTGGACGTCTCCCGCGAGGAACTGGACGGCACCATGGCTCAGATGGCCATGCAGACTCGCCAGCCCCTGCATGAGATCAAGAAATATTACGAGGACAACAACCTCATTGCTCCGCTGAAGGATCGCCTCCTCGCCGACAAGGCCATGGAGTTCATCTACGACAACGCGGAAGTGACCGAGATTGAGCCCGTGGCTGAAAAGGCCGAGAAGAAGGCCCCGGCCAAGAAGGCTCCGGCCAAGAAGACGGCTGCCAAGAAGGCCGACGGCGAGAAGAAGACTGCCGCCAAGAAGCCTGCGGCCAAGAAGGCTCCGGCCAAGAAGGCGGCTGCCAAGAAGGACGAGGGCGAGAAGAAGCCCGCGGCCAGGAAGACCACCAAGAAGGCCGCCAAGAAAGACGAAGAAGCCTAGAGGCTTTTTCCATCGGCACCACGACGGCGGTCCGGAGTATCCGGGCCGCCGTTATTATTATCGGCGCATGGGGTTGACGGCTGAGTGTGAGTGCCTAATATTTGCTGGTGTTCGCGGAGAAAAATGCTCTTGTTCTTCCGCTTGAAATGCCGCATACTGTATTATGGTGCAACCACACGGCAATTCAGCCGAATCAATTCGATCCCCGGCCAGGCGCAAACCTCGGCCCGGCTTAGGCCGATAAACCTGTAAAAGCTATTCCAAGGAGACTTCATGGTCGCCATTCCCATGGTCATCGAGACGACTGGCCGTAGCGAGCGCGCATACGACATCTATTCCCGTCTTCTGAAGGACCGCATCATTCTGCTGGGTAGCGCCATTGATGATCACGTGGCCAGCCTGATCTGCGCCCAGCTCCTTTTCCTCGAGTCCGAAGACCCGGAAAAGGAAATCTACATGTACATCAATTCCCCCGGTGGTTCCGTCACCGCGGGCATGGCCATCTACGATACCATGCAATATATTTCCGCGCCCGTGGCCACGCTCTGCCTCGGACAGGCCGCCAGCATGGGCGCCCTGTTGATGGCGGCTGGCGAACACGGCATGCGCTACGCCCTGCCGCACAGCCGCATCATGCTGCATCAGCCTCTGGGCGGCGCTCAGGGCCAGGCAACGGACATTCACATCCATGCCCAGGAAATCCTGCGGCTCAGGGAAGAACTGAACCAGATCCTCGTCCATCATACCGGGCAGGATATCAAGAAGATCCGAAAGGATACGGACCGGGATTTCTTCATGTCCTCGGAGGAGGCCAAGGCATACGGCCTCATCGACAAGGTGATGACCTCCAGAAAGGACATCGAAGCCGGTTCGGAAGGATAAGTATGGTGAACAAGAACAACATGACGCCCGACCTGATATGCTCGTTCTGCGGCAAGAACCAGGCCGACGTCGAGCGCCTCATTGCCGGGCCCGACGTGTACATTTGCGACGAGTGCGTGAAGCTGTGCAACGACATCATGGCGCAGGAGAACGTGAGCGAGGAGTTCGAGGACGGACGCCTGCTGCCTCCTCAGGAGATCAAGGCGCTTCTCGACGAGTACGTGATCGGTCAGGAACAGGCCAAGAAAATCCTGTCCGTGGCCGTGCACAACCATTACAAGCGCGTTTTCTACGCTTCCTCCATTCATGGGCAGGATGACGTCGAGATCGACAAGAGCAACATTCTGCTCATCGGTCCAACGGGTGCGGGCAAGACCCTGCTGGCGCAGACTCTGGCCCGCGTGCTCAAGGTCCCGTTCGCCATAGCCGACGCCACCACCCTGACCGAGGCCGGTTATGTGGGCGAGGACGTGGAGAACATTCTTGTTCAGCTTCTGCAGAACGCGGATTACGACATCGAGGCGGCCAGCCGCGGCATCATCTACATCGACGAGATCGACAAGGTGGCGCGCAAGGGCGACAGCCCGTCCATCACTCGCGACGTTTCCGGCGAAGGCGTGCAGCAGGCCCTGCTCAAGATCATCGAGGGCACGGAAGCCAACATCCCGCCCAAGGGCGGCCGCAAGCACCCCCAGCAGGAATTCATTCGCATGGATACCTCGAACATCCTGTTCATTCTGGGTGGCGCGTTCATCGGTTTGGAAAAGATCGTGCAGCAGCGGCTTCAGGGATCGGGCATGGGCTTTGCCGCCAAGGTCGAGGCCAAGCGTGATTTCGGTCTGGGCGAGCTTTTTGCCAAGTCCGAACCCACGGATTTGATCAAGTTCGGCCTGATTCCCGAGTTCGTCGGCCGCATTCCGGTGCAGACCTCGCTTGAGGAACTGTCCGAGGATGATCTGGTGCGCATCCTTCAGGAACCTCGGAACGCCCTTGTCAAGCAGTACAAGAAGCTGTTCGAGCTGGACAAGGTCGCGCTCCGGTTCACGGACAACGCGCTCAAGGCCATTGCCCGGCGCGCCCTCGAGCGCAAGACTGGTGCCCGAGGCCTGCGCAACGTGCTTGAGTCCTGCATGCTCGACATCATGTACAAGCTGCCCGTTTTGGAAGGGGTCAAGGAGTGCGTGGTGAATCGGGCCGTGGTGGAGAAGGGCATGGAGCCGCTCCTGATCTATCATCAGGAAGTGAAAAGCGCCTGACACGCAAGCAAGGCCGTCGAAGTCATTTGACATTTCGTTCGGCGGCCTTATTTTTGCCCGATAGGGCCTCGCTGTTTCGGCGCGGCTTCCCCACAGGTAACCCTCTGGAGGATTGTAATGCCGACTTTCGGTTTTGAGGGCAGCAAGCCCCCGGAATTTGAAACGCTCCCGATGATGTCTCTTCGGGAGGTGGTCATGTTTCCCCGGTCCATCGTGCCCCTGTTCGTGGGCCGGGAGGCCTCGATCAAGGCCATTGAGACCGCTGTTTCGGATTACGGAAAAAAGATATTTCTCGTCACCCAGAAAAGTCCGGAGCAGGAACGACCCGAGCCCGATGACTTGTATACCGTAGGTACGGTCAGCAAGATTCTGCAGATGCTTCGCCTTCCCGACGGCACCATAAAGGTGCTGTTCGAGGGCGTGGGGCGTGCTCGCTGGGAACCTGTCGCCGGGCACGGCTATGACGCCGAGCAGGGGGAATTTCCCCAGGCCAGCGTGCAGATGCTGCCCGAACAGGAAGTCCAGGATTCGGAAACCGAAGCTCTCGTGCGTACCGTGCACGATTCTCTGGATGAATTCGGCAAGGCCAACAAGAAGGTTGCGCCCGAAGCCATTCTGGCCATGGCCACCATCAAGGACCCCGGCCAGCTGGCCGATCAGGTCATGCCGCATCTCAAGATGGACTTCGCGCGCAAGCAGGAAGTTCTGGAGATGCTGGATCCGGTCAAGCGGCTGGAAAAGGTGTACGAACTGCTGCTGAGTGAAATCGAGATCGTCTCCATTGAGAAGCGGGTCAAGAACCGCGTGAAGGAGCAGATGGAGAAGAACCAGCGCGAGTACTATCTCAACGAGCAGGTCAAGGCCATCAACAAGGAGATGGGGCGGGAGGACGACCCCTCGGCCGAGGCGCAGGAGCTGGAAGAGCGTCTGGACGCCAAGGTCATTCCCGACGAATCCAGGGAACGGGTCCGCAAGGAAATCAAGAAGATGCGGTCCATTCCGGCCAACAGCGCCGAATATACCGTGGTTCGCAACTATATCGACTGGGTGCTCGACCTGCCGTGGAACGTGTTCAAGGACACGGAGACCGACATTGAGAAGGCCAGAGCGGTTCTCGATGAAGATCACTACGGTCTGGACAAGCCCAAGCGCCGCATTCTCGAATATCTGGCCGTGCAGAGCCTTGTGGAGACCATGAAGGGCCCCATTCTCTGCTTTGTCGGCCCTCCGGGCGTGGGCAAGACCTCCATTGCCCGTTCCATTGCCCGGGCCATGAACCGGGAGTTCATGCGCCTGTCTCTGGGCGGCGTGCGTGACGAGGCCGAAATTCGCGGCCACAGGCGCACCTATGTGGGAGCGTTGCCCGGCAAGATCATCCAGTCCCTGAAGCGTTGCGAATACAACAACCCGGTCATCTGCCTCGACGAGGTGGACAAGATGAGCGCGGATTTTCGCGGCGATCCCTCGGCTGCCCTGCTCGAAGTGCTTGATCCCGAGCAGAACTATGCCTTCGTGGATCACTATCTCGATCTGGATTACGATCTGTCCAAGGTGTTTTTCATCACCACGGCCAATTCTCTTGAAGGCATTCCGCTTCCGCTTCAGGACCGCATGGAGATCATTCGTCTTCCCGGTTATCTGGAAACGGAAAAGGTGGAGATTGCCAAGGGATTTCTCGTGCCCAAGCAGCTTGAGCAGCACGGGCTTACCCCGGAGAACCTCAAGCTTTCCGACAATGCCATTCTCGACGTGATCCGGCTCTACACCCGTGAGGCCGGTGTTCGCAATCTGGAACGCGAACTGGCGGCCATCTGCCGCAAGTCCGCCATGCGCATCGTGGAGGAGAGCAACCGGGACCTCGTCATCAATGTGACCAAGCAGGGACTGGGCAAGCTGCTCGGCGTGACCAAGTTCCGGTATGGCGAGCGCGAGGAGGAATCCCTTGTGGGCGTGGCCACGGGCCTTGCCTGGACCCAGATGGGCGGGGAGCTGCTTCTGGTGGAAGTGGCGCTCATGCCGGGCAAGGGCAAGGTGGAAATCACCGGCAAGCTCGGCGACGTGATGCAGGAATCCGCTCGCGCGGCCCTGAGCTATCTCCGTTCGCGTTCCGACATGTTCGGCTTGAAGCCGGATTTCTACAAGGAAGTGGACATTCACATCCACGTTCCCGAGGGCGCGACGCCCAAGGACGGTCCGTCCGCAGGCATTACCCTGACCACGGCCATTCTGTCCGCATTGCTCAACGTGCCCGTGCGCAACGATCTGGCCATGACCGGCGAGATCACCCTGCGCGGGCGTGTGCTGCCCATCGGCGGTTTGCGCGAAAAGCTGCTTGCTGCGCATCGCGGCCTGATCAGGACCGTGATCATTCCCGATGACAACCGCAGGCATCTCAAGGAAGTGCCGGCAGAAGTTCTCAAGGATCTGGAAATCGTTCCGGTCAAGACCATGGATCAGGTGCTTGATCTGGCTCTGGAATGCCCCGGCGATACCGTGCTGTGTCCGGGCAACGACGCGCCTCCCATCACCAATGGACTCCTCAAGGAGGAGTTCCGCAAGCCCGCGCGTCAGTAATCGGGCGTACAATGAATGCAATGGGCCGGACCGTTTACAGCGGTCCGGCCTTTTTTGCGTCAGGCGGGCTGAATGGGATTGCCCGGAAGCCTGCCGCGGCATATTCTGGCCAATATTCCGATTGGGAGAACGAATCATGATGCATGTGACGAGTGAAGCGACCGAAGCGTTGAAGCGGGCTGCCAGCCGTGCTGCGGAGAATGCGTATTGTCCGTACAGCAATTTCCCGGTGGGGGCTGCCGCGTTGTGCGACAACGGGGATATCTATGTGGGATGCAATGTGGAGAACGCATCCTACGGCCTGACCAATTGCGCAGAGCGTTCCGCCCTGTTTGCCGCTGTTTCGGACGGTCGGGGCAGGGGGGATTTCGATGCCCTGCTGATCTATACTCCGGGCAATGCCTGCCATCCTCCGTGCGGGGCGTGTCGTCAGGTCATGGCCGAATTCCTTGCACCGGATACGCCGGTATATGCCGTGTGCGATGGCGAGGCCGTACGTGTCTGGAGCATGGAGGAACTGCTGCCGGACACCTTCGAATATCCCACCAGAGAGCCGGGGGAATGACATGAAGCTGCTGCCGCAGGAAGTGATTCGCACCAAGCGTGACGGCGGGCAGGTGGCTGGCCATGATCTGGAAATGTTCGTGCAGGGCATGATGGACCGGAGCGTGACCGAAGCGCAGGTCGCTGCCTTTGGCATGGCCGTGTTCTTTCAGGGCATGACCATGGAGGAGACAGTGGCCCTGACCGGAGCCATGACCCGATCCGGGACCGTGCTGGATTGGGATGAGCAGGATTTGACCGGCCCTGTGCTGGACAAGCATTCCACTGGCGGGGTGGGGGATGTGGTCAGTCTGATGCTTGCGCCCCTGATTGCGGCGTGCGGCGGTTTTGTGCCCATGATTTCCGGACGCGGACTCGGCCATACCGGCGGAACTCTGGACAAGCTGGAGTCCATTCCGGGGTATGACGTTGCGCCGGGGATTCCCGCGTTTCAAGGGATCGTGCGCGAGGCCGGATGCGCCATCATCGGACAGACTCCGGAACTGGCTCCGGCGGATCGCATGTTCTACGCCGTGCGCGACGTGACGGCCACAGTGGAGTCCATTCCGCTGATAACGGCGTCCATCCTGTCCAAAAAACTGGCGGCAGGACTGCATGGGCTTGTCATGGACGTGAAGACCGGAAGCGGGGCGTTCATGAGTCGGGCAGAGGATGCCGGGAAGCTGGCCCGGACCATCGTTGACGTGGCCCGTGGAGCTGGATTGCCTGCCGTGGCATTGGTCACGGACATGGATCAGCCTTTGGCTCCCTGCGCTGGCAATGCGCTGGAGGTCATGGAAACGGTTCGCTATCTCACGGGAGAATCCCGGGATGCCCGACTGCATGAAGCTGTCATGGCTCTGGGCACGGAAATGCTGATGCTTGGGGGGCTTGCGCCGGATGCGGACCACGCGCGCAGTCTGCTGGGGCATGCCCTTGATTCGGGGGCAGCGGCCGATCGGTTTGCGCGCATGGTGGCCTTGTCCGGCGGGCCTGCGGATTTCGTGGAGCGCTACGCGTCCTCTCTGGCCGAGGCCGGGACGGTCATTCCGGTGAAGGCGACGATGCACGGATTCGTTCGGCGCATGGACGCCCGGCAACTGGGCATGGCGGTCGTGCGGTTGGGAGGCGGACGGACCCGGCCGCAGGATGACGTGGATCACGCGGTGGGACTTTCTTCCGTGGTGCGAGTCGGGACCCGGGTCGAACCCGGCGATCCGCTTGCTCTGGTGCATGCCCGGAACAGGGAGCAGGGGCAGGCCGTGGCGGACATGGTTTCGCGAGCCGTGACCATTGGCCCGGAGCCGTGTGAAGCGGAGTCCCTGATTCTGCGTCGTGTCGGGTGATCAGACGAATTTGCCGCTGAACATGTTTCCGGGAAATTCCGAAAGTGTCTGCATCTTCTGGTAGGACCCGCTTGCCTGCTGTTGCAGAAAGGACATGAGGCCGGGCCCCGGATTTCGTTCGGGCTGTTTGATGTGGGCGGCTTCCTTGGGGTCGATTCCCTTGGCGAAGAGGGCGTTGCGTTCCTCTTCCTTTTCCGTCTTCTTTCTGTTCCTGCCCGGCATCCTGGCCGTCATGTCCGAAAGCGAGGAATGAATCTTGACGCCCGTGATCTTTTCCAGTTCCTTTTCCGCCTCGCGAATCCGTTCCTTCTGCTGATCGCTGGGATCGCCGGCAGACATGGCCAGAAGCTGGGACAGGAGATTCTTCAGGTAGACGACCCGCCGTTCCTCCTCCGCGCTCAATTCTCGCTGCGTCCGGATAGGCGAAGCCTGTTCCTGCTCCTTTTCCTGTTCGGTCTTTTCGACCTCGAAGGACATCTCTCCGGATTGGGGGCGCGCGTTTCAGTCCGCGCGCCGTCTGGGCGTTGGATGCACCCCATGGCATGTGTGTCGAGCGGGATGTGTCGATATTCATGTTGCCTCCGGCAGATTTTTCCGTGCCGAAGGAAAAGCAAGAATCATTCCGTGCGGTTTCTTGCCGACGATACGAAAAAGGGGAGCCGATGTCGGCTCCCCTTGAATGCGTGGTTGTGCGGGATGGCTTCTAGGGCTGTACCTTCATGAGGTACGCCTTTTCCGGATCCAGAATGGCTCGGGCGAGCTCGCGAATGTCCTCGGGTGTGACCAGTTTGGCGCGTTCGATGATTTCCTGATCCAGATTGCGGTCGAAACCCCGGATTTCCAGACTGGCGGCCTGACGGCTGCGGGCCATGAGGGATTGGTGTTCCTGATAGTATTCTCCGGTCAGGATGTTGCGGGCGCGTTCCAGCTCCGCCTCGGGCAGGAGCGTGGTGCGCAGGTCTTCCGCAACCTTGCGGAAGCCGTCCAGAGCCTGTTCGGTCTTGTCCGGCGACGTGCCGATGTACAGGGCGAGCAGACCCGCGTGCTTTCCCTGCCACGGAATGCTGGTCACGGTGTAGCCCAGTCCCTGCTTGTCGCGCATGTCGCGGAAGAGCAGGCCGCTCTGGCCGTTGAGTGCGGCCTTGAGCACGTTGAGCCGCGCCGTGGTTTCCATGTCGGTCTTGCCCGGAGCCGGGAAGACCATGAGCAGATGCGACTGGTTGCGGTCCGGGAGATGCAGGGTTTCTTCCCTGTCCGTTCCCCATTCCGGGGTCACGAAGTCGTAGCCCATGCCCGGGTCGGTGAGGTCGCGGGACAGACCTGCCGCGAACTCCTCGACGGTCTTTTCGTCAAAGTCTCCGCAGACCGCCATGACAAAAGGCTGCATGGACTGGCGTGCCCAGAAGCCCATGATGTCCGGGGCCGCAAAGTTCGTGATCTGTTCCTCGGTGCCCTGATGGAGCATGGAGTACGGCGCGGTTTTGAACAGGAACGGGAACAGGCGGCGGAAGGCAAGGCCCAGCGGCGTGTCTTCGCGGCGTTCGATTGCGGCTGTCTGGTCCTGCTTGGCCCGTGCAATCTCTTCGCCGTTCCAGGCCGGAGAGGTCAGGATGTCCCGGAGCAGGGGCAGCAGTTCGCCGGTGAAGCGGCTGGGGAACTTGGCTTCCAGAGCAAATGCGTTGCGTGCTGCCGAAGCGGCCACGCTGGAGGCCCGGTCCGAAAGGTAGTCTTCGATTTCCGTGGCCGACATTCTGGTCGTGCCGCGCGTCAGTGCGTTTGCCGTCAGTGCGGCAAGCCCGGCCTGATCCGGGGAGAGCAGACCGTCGCCGCCGGTCCAGAACAGGCTCATGGCCGTGTAGGGCAGGGTGGTGTCCGGAAGGAGTATCAGCCTGCTGCCTCCGGGCAGGGCTATTTCCCGTTCACCGTTGCTGGCTGCAACGGCCCGGGTCTCTGCCTTTCGTTCCAGAGGCCACCGAAGTTCGGTGATCTCGCGAATTCGATCCGCGTCCACCCCGTTGCCCTCGGGCACCAGCACGGTCACGGCCATCTTTTCCGGAGTGAAGTATTTTTCGTACAGCTCGCCCAGTTCGCGTCGTCCGGTCTGCTGCAGGCCGAAGAGGTAGTTGTTTTCCGCCTGAATGCCGTTTTCGAAGAACTGGAAGTAGCCCAGTTTGCCGGCAAGGCCGGAAAGGGTCTCCTTGGCCAGAAACATGGAGTCTTCCAGATTCAGGCGGGCGCGCTCGATTTCCTGATCCGTGATGCTTGCCGGATCGAAGGAGTCCAGTTCGCGCATCAGGCCGTCCCAGAACGGCTCCACCTTGTCCGCGTCCAGCGTGGCGAAGATGTACATCATGCCGCCGCGTTCCAGAGACAGCGGGCCCATGGAAATGTCATCCACGAGCTGCTCTTCGTACTTGAACTTGCGATAGAGACGCGAGGTGTCGTCGCCACCGAGAATCTGCGCCAGCATTTCCAGAACCGGAATCTCCGCGGAGGAACCGTGGGGAATGGGCAGGGCTGCGCCGAGATAGACCTTGTTCCAGTTGCCCTCCAGCTTGACCACCTGCGGACCGCTGCCGGTTTCGGGCACTGCGATGGGCTCGGGCGGCAAAACCGGACGGGTATTCTTCCTGTCGCCAAGCAGGGCTTCGGCCTCGGCCAGCACCTTTTTCGGATCAACCTTGCCGACCACGGCCAGAAGCATGGACTGGGGCTGGTAGAATTCGTCGATGTAGGCGTGAATATCCTTGTCGGAGAGGCTGCGAACCGTCTCCTCGAAGCCGATGATGGGCCATTCGTAGCTCGTGCCCTTCCAGATCATGGACTGAAGCGACTTGAATATCTTGCTGCCGGGATTGTCCTCGCCGCGGGCCAGCTCCGCCAGCACGACTTCCTTTTCACTGGACAATTCGCCGGGATCGATCTTTGCGTTGAAGGCCATGTCCGTGACAATGTCCATGCCCAGAGCGTACTTGTCGGCCGGGACCTCCACGTAATACATGGTGTAGTCGAAGCTGGTGGCCGCGTTCATGCTGCCGCCAGCGGATTCCGCGTCACGTGCGGATTGGCCCGGGCCGCGTTTTTCCGTGCCCTTGAAGACCATGTGCTCCAGCAGGTGGCTGATGCCCGCAATCTTCGGGTTCTCGTATCCGGACCCGGCGTGCACGTAGAGGCGGACGTTGGCCAGGGGAAATCTGTCGTCCTCCTTGATGAGAACGGTCAGGCCGTTCTTGAGCTTGACCACGCTGGCCTCTCCCCGCGCTACGGACTGGAGCAGACCCGGCAGCGGGTCGGCAGCGGTCTCGGTTCGTTTCTGCATGTTGGCGACGCAACCGGAAAGGATCATGAGCGTTCCTCCCAGAAGCAGCAGCTTTTTGAGCATTGTTCAACTCCGTGGTTCTTGGCTTGAGCGTTTGTTGAAATATTCAAGAGGTATTCCTTTTTGACGTGTTTCGGAAAAGTATAAGTACGCACTGCGTGAGGGGCAAGCCGCTTCCGTTTTTTTCAGGGGGCGGAATCCCCGTGGAGCGCATGTTTCGTCTGCCTGCGGTTGATAACCTTAGAAAGGGCGCGTGCACAAGGGTGGAACCGTTTTTTGCGGAAAACGGACCGGAAAAACAGTGCCCGGTTTCCTGTTTTGTTTGTTGAACGTATGGACAAGTCGGGGACGGTGCCCTATACGGGCCTGAATTGGTGGGTGGCTTTTTTATCGGAATGATTGGAAAAAGCTGGACAGCCTGCGAGCGGTTCGCGTCGGCTCGATGTGCTGCAACCATCACCCCAGGATTCGTGAATGACGACCGGCGGAGTGCATTTGCGTTCATGCTTCCGGTCCGAGGAGTTTGCTTATGAGAGAAATAGTGTATTCGGACGTGGTGGACGCTGTTGCCCGCATGTGCATGGAGGGGAACACCGAGCTGCCGCAGGATGTGCGCAAGGCACTGGAACAGGCCATGGCCGACGAGGATTCCCCGGCCGCCAAGGAGGTCCTGCGCCAGTTGCTTGAGAACGCGGACCTTGCATACGAGACCAAGTTGCCGTTGTGTCAGGATTGCGGATTGGCCGTGATCTTTGCGGAAGTCGGTGATGACGTGAAGGTGGCGGGCGGCAATCTCAAGGATGCCATCAACGACGGTGTGCGCAAGGGATATGCGGATGGCTTCCTGCGCAAGTCCGCATGCGATCCCCTGACCCGGGCCAATACCGGGGACAATACGCCTGCGGTCATCCATTTCGACATGGTGCCCGGCGACAGGATCAAACTCACCTACATGGCCAAGGGCGGCGGTTCCGAGAACATGAGCCGCGTGACCATGCTTGCTCCGGCTCAGGGTTGGGAAGGCATCAAGGATTTCGTCATCAACCGCATGGCCGAGGCCGGTCCCAATCCGTGTCCGCCCACCATTCTGGGCATCGGCATCGGCGGTACCTTCGATCATGCCGCACGCATCGCCAAGAAGGCCCTGATGCGCGAGATCGGGGACACGCATCCCGATCCGAAGATCGCGGCCATGGAAAAGGAACTCAGGGACGAGATCAACAAGCTCGGCATCGGTCCCATGGGACTGGGCGGCAAGACCTCGGTGCTGGACGTCAAGATCACGGTGGAACCCTGTCATCTGGCCAGCCTGCCTCTGGCCGTGAACGTGCAGTGCCATTCCCAGCGGCACAAGGAGGTGGTGCTCTGATGGCTGAACACAGGCTTTCCACTCCATTGACCGACGAGGACATCGAACAGCTCCGGGCCGGAGACGTGGTGTTTCTGTCCGGGACCATCTATTCCTCGCGCGATGCGGCCCACAAGCGGCTTTTCGATCTGCTCGACAAGGGCGAGGACCTGCCTTTCGATCTCAGGGGCGCGGCAATATATTATGTCGGCCCCAGTCCTGCGCCTCCGGCCGCCGTTCCATCGGCGCGGCCGGACCGACCACGAGCTATCGCATGGATTCGTTCGCACCCAGACTGCATGCCTTGGGGCTGAAGGCATCCATTGGCAAGGGCAAGCGCGCTCAGGAAGTCAGGGGCGCCATGTGCGAACACAAGGCCGTGTACTTCGGTGCCACCGGCGGGGCAGGTGCCTTGCTCTCCAAGTGCATCAAGGAGTCCCGTGTGATCGCGTTCGAAGAGCTTGGCCCCGAAGCTGTTCGCGAAATGAAAGTCGAGGATTTTCCGCTGCTTGTCATCAATGATTGCCACGGGGGCGAACTTTATGCCAAACCGAGGCTTGACACGATCGGGTAAATTGTTCACCTAGGGGGCGGACGACGCAGCCGTCCGCCCTGGTAATTTTATATTATTTCCAAGGGAAAACCTTTTATAAAAGAGGGTTTAAACATGGAACAACGCGTGAACGAAAGCTACGATTGTTACCACGACGAGAACGAGTCCCGTACCTATGTCCCGTTTCCGGGCGCCGACGAAAAGTATGAAGACGGCAAGGATTGGCGACTCTATAATCCCGAGAAATATCGCGACCCGAACTGGTCTCCTGAAAAGGAGTAACGATAAGGGGCCGTTTCGGCCCCTTTCTCTTGGCCTGCCGATCTTCTGCCTCTGATTCACGTTGTCCCGGGATTTATCCCGACTTTCGACTTCGCACCTGATCGACTTTTCCAGTACGCCTTTCCCCGTCCCGGGCGGGGAAAGGCTTTGTTGTGTCCAATTTACCGCCTGATTTGTCGATGGGGAATTTTCCGGTTTTGCGGCGTTTTTTCACGTCAGGAAAGTTGTTGACACTTGAATGGTAATAGTTATTATTAACTCAAGTTCAACATCAATTTTCAACTGTGAAAAAATCAGGAGGACTCATGGGTAGCCTGAGAAATTTCAGAAATATGGATATCGACTGGAACATGACCCCCGAGGATGCTGTGACCATGTATCTGGAATGGGGAAACAACTCGTGGCATGCCGAGCACAAGCCCGTCACCTCCAAGGCCGACCACAGTACGTATTTCGTGGTGTATGCCTGGGACGAGAAGCCCAGAGCCATACTGATCCGCAGGAATTCCGAGGAAGCCCGGGAACTGGCTGAAGTGGCTCTGCCGACTGATCTGGCACAGCGCTTTCTCGAATCGACCGGGCGCCACAAGGGCGTATATGCCCCCACGCCTGAAATCCGGTCGTGGCTTGAGCACCAGCTCAACTAGGCTGACTTGTTGCAGCACGAATTGTGCATGCTCCTCTTCCTCCTCCCGGGGCCGACATCGTGTCGGCCCCGAATTACATTCGAGATCGGCATATTGAACCGCCCGGATTAAATGGTGTTGCGTCTTGCTTCCGGGATGGATTCGGGGTATGCCCGATACTCTAGTTTGGAGGAGCTTGTTATGTCTCAGAAATTCGCCCGTCGCATGGGCTCTGTTCATCGTTCGTTCATTCGTGAAATCCTGAAAGTCACCGCCGATCCGGAAATCATTTCCTTTGCTGGCGGGCTCCCCAACCCGGCCCTTTTTCCCGTGGCCGAGATGGAAGAGGCGGCCAGCCGCGTACTGTCCAATACCGGACGCTCCGCACTGCAGTATTCCACCACCGAGGGCGATCCCGCTTTGCGCCAATGGATCGCGGATCGCTATCGTACCCAAAAGGGACTCGACGTGGGACCGGATGACATCCTGATTTCCACTGGTTCCCAGCAATGTCTTGATCTTGTGGGCAAGATTCTGCTCGACAAGGGCGACAAGGTCGTTATCGAGCGTCCGGGCTATCTGGGTGCGATTCAGGCCTTTTCCTTTTTCGAGCCCGAGTTCGTTCCGGTTTCACTGGAGAGTGACGGACCGGATCTCGAAGAGCTTGAAGCGGCATTCAAGGATGGTGCCCGCGTCTTCTACGCGGTTCCCAATTTTCAGAATCCGTCCGGCCTGAGCTATTCTCTGGAAAAGCGCAAGGCCGTGGCCGAGCTCATGGACCGCTACGACGTGGTGTTCGTCGAGGACGACCCCTACGGCGAATTGCGGTTTCTGGGCGAGCATCTGCCGCCCGTGTACTCCTTCCGCACCGGTCCGAGCCTGCTGTGCGGATCGTTTTCCAAGGTGGCGGCTCCGGGCTATCGCATCGGCTGGGTCGTGGCTCCGCAGGAAATCCGCGACAAGCTGGTCATTGCCAAGCAGGCGTCCGACCTGCACACCAGCACCTTGGCGCAGGCCATCATGCGCGACTATCTGCAGCACAACGACCTCGATCGGCATATTGAACGAATCCGCGAATGCTATGGCAGGCAGCGGGGCGTGATGGTCAAGGCCATTGAGGACTGCTTTCCCGCCAGCGTGGAGGTTACCCGGCCCGAGGGCGGCATGTTCCTTTGGGTCACGCTTCCCGAAGGTACGGTGTCCATGGACCTGTTCGACATTGCCATTGAACGGAAAGTGGCGTTCGTTCCGGGCAGACCGTTCTATGTGGACGGTTCCGGCGAGAACACGCTGCGCCTGAATTATTCCAATTCGGATGAGGACCGCATCAGGGTCGGCATCGGCCGCCTCGGCGATGCGCTCACGTCTTTCATAGGGTGAGCAGACAACCTACAAACCATTGAGGGCAAGTAGATGGCACAGCATGTTGTCGTGATCGGCGGTGTTGCCTTGGGGCCCAAGGCCGCCTGCCGGTTCAAGCGTCTGGAGCCCGGTTCCAGGGTGACCATGATCGATCAGAGCGACGTCATCTCCTACGGGGGATGCGGGATTCCGTATTATGTTTCTGGCGATGTCTCGGACGAAGTCCAGCTTCGCACCACCAGCTTTCACATGGAGCGCTCTCCCGAGTTCTTCAAGGCTGTCAAGGATATCGATGTTCGGACCCTGACCAGGGCCACCTCCATCGATCGGGACCGGAAGCAGGTGCATATTCGGAATGTGGTCACAGGTGAAACCGACGTTCTGGATTACGACAAGCTGGTCATTGCCACAGGAGCCACGCCCCGCAAGCTGGGGCTGCCCGGCGAGGACCTCGATGGTGTCAGTTACGTGTCCACTCCTCATGATGCCGTGCGCATCCGCGAGCGTGTGACCAGGGGCGAGGTTGGAAGTGCCGTGATCGTGGGTGCCGGTTTCATCGGGTTGGAAATGGCCGAAGCCTTTGCCGACATGTGGGGCATCGATACCACGGTGGTGGAAATCACCGGGCAGATCATGCCCAGACTCGTGAGCCCGGCCATGGCGCAGATGGGTCAGCACCACATGGAAGAGCAGGGTGTGCAGTTCCACTTCGGTGAGACCGTGGAGCGCATTGAGGGCGAGGATGGCAAGGTGACCCGGGTGGTGACCAGCAAGCGCACCCTTGATGCCGATGTGGTCATCATCGCGGCGGGCGTGGTGCCCAGTTCCGATCTGGCCAGGGAAGCCGGATTGAACGTGCATGATCGCGGCGGCGTATTCGTTGACGAACACATGCGCACCAGCGACCCCGATATCTATGCTGGTGGCGACTGCGCCATCATCAGGCATCTCATTACGGACAAACCGTTTTTCCTGCCTCTCGGCTCCATGGCCAATCGTCAGGGTCGGGTGATCGGCAACAATCTGGCTGGCGAGAATGCCACGTTCGACGGGGCGACCGGGTCTTTCGTGGTCAAGATGTTTGAAACATCCATGGCCGGAAGCGGTCTGTCCCTTGATGCGGCAAAGGACGCAGGGTTCGATGCCTTCAGCGTGCTGCTGACCCAGATGGACCGTGCGCATTTCTATCCGACCAAGGATCTCATGACCTTGGAACTGGTCGTGGAGAAGCCCACCCGCCGTGTGCTTGGCATTCAGGGATTCGGCACTTCGGGCGATGCAACCGTGGGGCGCATCAATGCGGTTGCCGCGCTGCTCAAGTTTCATGCGACCATTGACGACATAGCCAACATGGAGTTCGCCTATTCCCCGCCGTTTGCTTCGGCCATGGACATCGTGAATACCTTGGGCAATCTCGCGGACAATGTGCTTCGCGGCATCAATCGGGGCATGGGACCGGACGGGTTTGTCGAGCTTTGGAACAACAGGGATGCGGACGATTGCTTTTTTCTGGATTGCCGGGAGCTGCCCAATGCGGAGCCCTGCATGGAGCGCAACCCCGGCCGGTGGCACAACGTGCCTCAGGGCGAGATTTACCAGCGGCTGGACGAAATCCCCAGGGACAAGCGGATCGTGCTGGTGTGCAACACCGGTGCGCGTTCCTATGAAGCGCAGATCATGCTGGATGCCAGCGGCTACGACGACGTGGTCAATGTGCAGGGCGGCATGGCTGCCTTGAAAAAATACGGCGTGGAAATCTGATCCGCCGTTGAGTCAGGTTGAAAAGGCCGGGCTGCCAAGGCGCGGTCCGGCCCTGCTTCATCATCGCCCATCCGGAGTCATGCAGTGCGAGTCCTGATTGTCGACGACGACGAAAGCGTTCACCTTTATCTGGACATGGTGCTTTCCCGGTTTGCGAATTGCGATTTCGCGTTTTCCGGGCCAAAGGCATTGGAAATGTTCGATGCTGCCCATGTGGTTGAAAAACCGTATCATGCCGTGTTCATGGATATTCTCATGCCGGGCATGGATGGGCATCAGTGCGCCGAACTGATGCGGGACCGCGAGGACCGTCTGGGCATTGAGGAGCGCGATCGGTTCAAGCTGGTCATGATTACCGCTCTGGTGGATGACGCCAACGTTAGCAGGGCGTTTTTTCGCAGCCATGCTTCCTGCTATCTGGTCAAACCCTTTGAAAAGGAACATATCCTTGAGGAACTCAAGGCGAATTTGATTCTTTGAGTTTCTTCTCCTTTTCGTTTTCATCCTTTTTTTCGCACATTGGCAGGGAAGGTCTTTCCTGAAATGCGAACCACGGGCTTTTGTCCGGTTCGCGATTTCAATGGCGTTGCCGTCCCTTTTTCCTTTGAAAAAGGGGACGGCAACGCCGTATTGCAAGGCCTGTTGGCAGTCTGGGCAGAACTTTCTGTCCCGAATGAGTTGAATCAACCGGAATTTCAATGACAGACAGTCAGATTTCAAGAGTCGACTACCAGAAGATCATGGTCATTCTTTCCGAGAAGCGGACTGCGCATACCACGCTCCGTTCCGGGATTGCGGTTTGCGCTTTTTCCATGACCATCATTTCCTTCCTGATAGCCCTTGGTTTCGGCCATCAGTTCGCGTCGAGCACGATGGTGCTCGTCTTTTATCTGTTTTGCGCCGCAATGCTTTTTTTCGGCGTGTACCTGATTCGGCGCGGACTGGTGCGAATAGCTTTTCACGACCGGATGCTGACAAGAATTCTTGATCGGAATCCGGAACTCGCTTCCGTTTTCTACAGCAGGGAGCGAGCCGACAACCTTCAAAAAAACAATGCTGAGGATGATTAGCATGGATCGGAAGATTCTTTTTCACGTCGACAAGGGCCCCGAGGACTTGAATATTGCCATCAGCAATGTGGGCAATGTCTTCAATGCGTTGAGCTGCGAGGAATGTTCGCTGGTCATGGTTGTCAACGGTCCGGCGATCAGATTCATGAAAAAGGACGGGGAACATGCCGAAAAGCTGGAACAGCTTGCCAGGAAGGGGCTTTCGCTGCGGGTGTGCAACAATGCCCTGAATGGTTTCAACATCCTGCCCGAAGAATTGAATGCGGCCTGTGAAATCGTGCCTGCCGGAATTCTGGAAATTGCGGACTTGCAGCGCGAGGGATTTGCCTACATCAAGCCGTGACTGGTGGATTGCGGGGAACTGTCAACGGTTGCGGAGTCCTTTGCGTAGCAGGCTGGCAAACGCGATGACAGCTCCGGCCAGCAGGCAGAGCCAGCCGAGCGGGATCAGGGCGAAAGGTTCATGAAGAATGCCGTTGTCGTCCACATTGGAACCGACAAGCCGAAAGCCCGCCATGCAGGCGAAGCCAAGGCTGAAAAGAGGCAATGACACTTTCCATGAAATCGGTTTGCCGAGCATGTTGTGATCCTGTCTGAAGAAAGGCCCATCCGGATGGATGGGCCTTTTTCAATGGCTATATTCTGCCTTCCTCGACGGCGTGGCAGGCGAGCTGCACGCCGGATTCGAGCTTCTGGTGCTTGGGGATTTCCGTGTGGCAGCGTTCGTTTGCATGCGGACAACGTCCATTGAAAACGCAGCCGGGCGGCAGGTTGATGGGGGTGGGCACATCGCCGGACAGACGAATGTGGTCCCCGGCCGTGCCGCCGAGTTTGGGGATCGCGGAAAGCAGCGCCTGCGTGTAGGGATGGCGCGGATTGTGAAACAGTTCCTTGACCGGACCGAGTTCGCACAGGCAGCCGAGGTACATGACTGCCACACGGGTGGAGATGTGTTCCACCACGGACAGGTCGTGGCTGATGAACAGGTAGGTCAGGTTGCGTTCGGCCTGTGCATCCATGAGCAGATTCAGAATCTGTGCCTGAATGGACACGTCCAGAGCGGCAATGGGTTCGTCGGCCACGATGAATTCCGGGCCGAGGACCAGTGCGCGGGCAATGGAGATGCGCTGGCGCTGGCCGCCGGAGAACTCGTGCGGGTAGTTGCCTGCCCAGACCGGATCGACGCCCACCGCGCTGATGACTTCGGCCACGCGGTCCTTGACTTCGGCTCGGCTCATTTCCGGATGATGGAAGCGCAGGGGTTCTTCGAGAATCTGGCGGACCGTCATGCGCGGGTTCAGGGATGCGTAGGGGTCCTGAAAGACCATCTGCATCCTGGTGCGGTAGGGCCGTCTGGTGGAGCCGCTGAGCTGATCGATGCGCTTGCCCCGGTAGAATATTTCGCCCCGGTTGGGGTGATACAGGCCCATGACCGTGCGCGCCAGTGTTGATTTGCCACAGCCGGATTCGCCCACCACGCTCAGGGTTTCGCCTTCGTGAACGTCAAGAGTGACGTGGTTGACGGCCTTGACCACGGTCTGCTTGCGGGTGAGCTTGCCACCGCGCAGCGAGAGTTGGTCAAGAAACGAACCGGATATGTCGAAGTGCTTGTCGACGTCGTTGATATGCAGGATCGGTTGTTCGGACATGCTCATGGGAATCCTTCCTAATCCCTTTCAAAGCACGCCACATGCGCGCCGGTTGCCAGTTCCCGCAGGGCGGGAACCTCGTGTTTGCACCGTTCGAGGCGGATGGGACATCGCGGTTCGAACGGACAGCCCGTCGGCATGTTCAGCAGCGAGGGCATCATGCCCGGAATCTGGTTGAGGCGATTGGAGCCTTCGGCCATCTGGGGCAATGCCCTGAGCAGACCCTGTGTATAGGGATGCTGCGGGTTGTTGATGATCTGTTCGGTGGGGCCGATTTCCGCGACCCGGCCGGCATACAGCACGGCGATGCGCTGCGTGACCTCGGAAACCACGGCCAGATCGTGCGTGATGAGGATCAGGCCCATGTTTTCGGTTTCGCAGAGCTCCAGCAGCAGGTCCATGATTTCGGCCTGAATGGTCACGTCCAGTGCGGTCGTGGGTTCATCCGCAATGATCAGGCTGGGCGATGTGAGCAGAGAGATCGCGATGACGATGCGCTGACGCATGCCGCCCGAGAATTCGTGCGGGTACTGGTTCAGCCGTTTTTCCGGAGAGGGAATGTAGACCTTTTTCAGTTTTTCCAGACAAATGGCCTCTGCCTCTGCCTTGGAAACCTTCATGTGCGCGAGTACGGTCTCCCGCATCTGGGCCCCGATGGTCAGGACCGGGTTCAGGGTCATCATGGGGTCCTGAAAGATCATGGATATCCGGTTGCCCCTGATCTTGCGCATTTCGTCGTAGGAATACTTGGAAATGTCGTGTCCCTGAAACATGACCTTGCCGGATTCGATGTACCCGGGCTTGGAGATCAGGTTGATGATGGAGAAGCCGAGTACGGATTTTCCGGCTCCGGATTCGCCGACAAGCCCCAGACGTTCGCCCTTGTGTATCGAAAGACTCACGTCCCGCACGGCACGCAGGGTGCCGGTGCGCAGGGCGAAGTCCACGTTGAGATTCTGTATGTCGAGTAGCTGTTCCACGTTTTACCCCTTGTAGAGCTTGGGGTTCAGGAAGTCCCTGACCCAGTCGCCGAGCAGGTTGATCACCAGAATGAGACCGACCAGCAGGATGCCCGGGAAGATGGTGATCCACCAGGAACCGGAGAAGATGTACTCGAATCCGGCGGTGATGAGAGAGCCAAGGGACGGTTTGGTGATGGGCATGCCCAGACCGAGAAAGGACAGGGCCGCTTCGGACATGATGGCGTTGGCCACCTGCACCGTGGAGATGACGAGCACGGGAGACAGGGTGTTCGGCAGAATGTGCCGCCACATGATTCTTCTCTTGGACAGGCCGATGACGCGTGCGGCTTCCACGTATTCCTTCTTCCGTTCCGCCAGCACGGATGCACGGACCGTGCGCGCGTACTGGGGCCACTCGGCCAGACCGATGATGATGATCAGCAGGGGAACGGCCACGTCCTCGTAGCTGGCGATGCCGAATGCGGTCTGGAAAATGGCGCCGATGAAGATGGCGACCATGTATGTGGAAAAGGAGAGCTGCACGTCCGCAATGCGCATCAGGATGTTGTCCAGCTTGTGGATGTATCCGGAAAGCAGACCGACCACGATGCCGATGAATGCCTGAAGCGCCACGGCGCCGACGCCGATGATGATGGATACGCGCATGCCGTAGAGCATGGTGGACAGGATGTCGCGTCCCTGCGCGTCGGTGCCGAGCAGGAAGTTGGACGATCCTTCAGCCATCCATGCGGGCGGAAGTTCCGCATCCATGATGTCGATGGTCGTGGTGTCGTACGGGTTGTGCGGAGCCAGAATCGGCGCGCCGAACGCGGACAGGAAGAGCACGACAAGAATGGCGAAACTGATGTAGGCCATGGGGTCGCGCAGAAAACTGTAAAGGAAATAGGATTCCCTGAAACGTTGCCATTTGGATCGCATCTATTTCCTCCCTGCCACGCGAACTTGCGGGTTGACCAGGCCGTAGATGAGGTCCACCGCGGTATTGACCAGAACGAAGATGAAGCCCACGAACACGAGGTAGGCCACCATGAGGGCGGTGTCCGCGCGTTCCACGGATTCGATGAACATGGAGCCCATGCCCTGCCAGTTGAAGACCGTTTCCGTGAGAATGGTGAAGGCCACCATGATGCCGAGCTGCACGCCGCCCACGGTGATGACCGGGAGCAGGGTGTTCTTGAAGGCGTGGACGAACCAGACGCGCCACGGGCGGATGCCCTTGGCCCAGGCGTACTTGACGTATTCGCTTTCCAGAACTTCCATCATTTCGGAACGAATGAGACGGATGAAGAGCGGCAGCATGATGGAGGACAGGGCAATGGACGGCATGAACAGGTGCTTGAGCCCGTCCCAGGTGAGCAGACCCGTTTCCCAAACGCCGAACAGGGTGATGGTCTCGCCCCGGCCGAATGATGGTAGCCATCCCAGTTCCACGGAAAACAGGTAGATCATGAGAATGGCGGTGAGAAACACGGGCATGGACACGCCGATGATCGATCCGCCCATGACGAGCCGACTGAAAAGTCTCTTGGGTTTGATGGCTGCGTAGATGCCCAACGGGATGGAAAGGAGGACGATCAGCAGGGACGAGGTCATGACCAGTTCGAGCGTGGCCGGAGCCTTGCGCACGATGACGTCCAGAGCGGGCTTCTTGAAGAAGTAGCTGCGTCCCAGATCGCCGTGCACCGCGTTTTTGAGAAAGCGGCCGTACTGGATCACGAACGGGTCGTTTAGGCCGAGCTGGTCGCGAATCTGCGCCCGCTCCTCGGGCGTGATGCGCTCACCAACCAGCTCTCGCACCGGGTCGCCGAAGTTGTGCTTGATGGCAAACCCGATGAAGCTGATGATGAGCATGACCAGCACGGCTTGCATAATTCGTTTTACTGTGAAGGCAAACATGGTCTCTCGATTTGTTGTAAACGGCCTGACAATTCAGGAATCCGCTTCACCTTGCCGGGGAGGCTGCTTTGCGAAAAAAGGCCGGAAGGCCCTCCGAAGCTGATGCGGTGAACAGAGTGCAATCCTGGAACGAATTTCCACTGTCGCCTGTTAAGATCCCCAAACCTATGACAAAAGCGTGACAGGGAAACTCCGTGAAGTGTTCGGCCTAAAGGGGAACACCCGAAAGATCGGGGTTCCCCTTTAGTGTTATTTCCGTTTTTTGGCAAGTTCGCCGATATCCTTACTTCACGACCAGGTCGCCGAAGTAGGGGAAGTTCATGGCGTTGACCACGTCCTTGGTGTTCATGTTGCCCTTGGAGCCCCAGGACAGGTTCTGCCAGTGCAGCGGCACGAAAGCGGCTTCCTCGAAGAGGATCTTTTCCACTTCCTGCAGGATGGCGGCACGCTTGGCAGGATCGGTTTCGGTCTGGGAGGCGATGGTCAGCTCGTCGACCTTGGGGTTGCAGTATTCGCCGGAATTGTACTGACCGTAACCGGTTTCCTTGTTCGGGCACATCAGCAGGAATTCGGTGTAGTTGGCGGAGTCCTCGGTGTCCGGGTGCCAGCCGATGAGCTGGATGTCGGCAACCTTGGCGTCGAACTGATCCCAGTACTGGGCCTTGGGCATGGTCTTCAGGGAAACCTTGATGCCGATCTTGGAAACCATGGAAACAAAGGCTTCGGCGATCTTTTCGTCGTTCACGTAGCGGTTGTTCGGGGAGATCATGGTGCATTCGAAACCGTTTTCGTAACCGGCTTCCTTCATGAGCTTCTTGGCCTTTTCCAGATCGTAGCGGGGCTGGAGTTCAGGCACGTAGGAAACAAAGCCCTTGGGGCCCTGCTGGGCGGCCGGAGTGGCGAAGCCCTTCATGATCTTGCTCACGATGCCCACGTTGTCCACGGCATAGACAATGGCGTTGCGGACCTTGGCGTTGGCCAGAGCCGGGTTGCGCTTGCCGTTCATCTGCAGGGTGATGATGCGGGCGCCGGGCATGGTCACCAGCTGGAGACCATCGGTGGTTTCCACGCGGTTCAGGTCCTGCGGAGGCACGGGCATGATGAAGTCCACGTCGCCGGAGAGCAGGGCGGCCACGCGGGTCGCATCATTGGAGATGGGGGTCAGCACGATTTCCTCGACATTGCCGGAATCCTTGTCCCAGTAGTCGGCAAAGCGGGTGAAGACGTTTTTCACGCCCTGTTCGCGGTAGGTCACGGTGTAGGGACCTGTGCCGGATTCGTGGGTGTTGGCGTAGGAGTAGTCGGTCTTGATGATGGCATCCTTGGGCTTGCCCTTGTCATCCACGCCCGAATAGAACTTCTTGTCCATGGGGAAGATGTAGGTGGCCATGTTCAGGACCAGACCGTAAGGCTTCTTGGTCACGAGGTCCACGGTGTAGTCGTCGACGGCCTTGGCACCGGCGAACGGCTCGAACAGCCCCTTGTAGTCCTCGGACTTCTTCAGGCGTTCCATGGTGAAGACCACGTCTTCGGCGGTCAGCTCGTTGCCGGAGTGGAACTTGACGCCCTTGCGCAGGTGAAAGCGCATGGTCAGGTCGTCGATGCGTTCCCACTTTTCAGCCAGACGGGCTTCGAACTTCATGTCCTGGGTCCAGCGGATAAGCGGATCGAAAACCATGTGGGAGAACTGGAGCATGCCGCCGGAAAGCTGAACATGCGGGTCAAGGGAGACGGGGTCGGCGTCCATGGCCAGTTTCAGGACAACCTTTTCCGGAGCCTTGGCCGGAGTTGTGGCTTCGGCTTTTTTCGCGGGCTCCTTTTTCTCTTCACCGGCGCAACCGGCGAGGAGCATCGCCGAGACGATGATGGCAAGCAGCGTGAGCGAAAGCTTGCCCGCTGATTTGAGTGAGGTGAACTTCATACGGGATTTCCTCCATGATTGGTGATGTCGCGGACATCCGCGGCGTGAACCGTAACCTTTCCTCTGTCCGTTCGAAATTCGAGGCGTTCCGTTCCCCCCTCGGGAACAGGATTTGCCTTGTCGCCTGAAGGCGTTATACTGCCCGAACGGAAACGAAATTGTCATACACGTAAAACTTTTTTTTTACAATAGATTGGAGCAGTATTCCATTATGTGCAAAAGGCGAATTTTGTTCAGTGGCGCAGGGGAAAAATGTGTCATCTTGACACTTTTGTTGTTTTTGTGTGGTTGCGGTTGGGGCGGAGGAAGCGGTTTGTTCGCCGAAGCCCGAATTGTGGAATTGGATAACGGTTTTGAATTTTCCACGGAAGCGGACGTGGGTGCACGGATCGTACTGGATTGTCCGGTGCCTTTGGAAAAAGGGTACCGCATTGTCGGGGCGGCCTTTGATCCGATCATATTGAGGTTGGACGGGCATATCCGGGAATCTGGCGAAGAGGAGCATCCCCGGGTGCGGTATTCCTTCACGGCTCTGGAGGCGGGGCGTACGGACGTACTCGTGAAGATGGAGCCTCTTTCGGGCGGCAATCCTGAAGTATATCGGCGGGTGGGCGTTACGGTCCGCTGACAGTTTACGCAAAAGAAAGCCCCGGCAGTTTCGGCTGCCAGGGCTTTTTCATATTGTGTGGACGTGATTTCAGGCGAATCAGAGCTTGGCATCGAAACGCTGCGCTGTTTTCACAAGAGAGAAATCCAGCAGCGTGGCCTCGGGCATTACGGCCCGGGCAATGGTCAGAGGGCTCATGTAGCTGTTGCGCCAATCGAACACCACTTCAACGGTGTTGTCGACTTGCTCCACGCTTTTGGTCATGGCGCGGAGATCGATCTTTTTCACCTTGCCCTTCTTGGTGAGTTTTTCCACGGAAAGCTCGTTGGCGTCCCGGAAGCTCATCCACTGGTTGATGTATTGATCAACGCAATTGTCATCAGCGAATGAAATTCGGAAAACCTCTTCCACCTGTTGGGGCTGTTTCTTGCCCATGGAGAGCCTGTCCGCCTTGAGCATGTCGATGCCTTCCGGGAGCAAGCCCTTGAGCAGCTTGGCAACGGCGACCGGTTCCATGTCTTCCCGCAGGAATATGTTGAGCCATTCCGCACGGCTTTCCACGCCGACGGGCAGAGCCATGCCGAAGGAAATTCTCGGCATGGGGTGAAAACCGGCGGAAAACGACAGAGGCAGGCGGGCGCGGCGAAAGGTCCGTTCAAAGACGGACTGCAACTCCAGTTGGCTCAGGTAAGCTGCCGGGCCGAGTTTCGTGAACCAGAGGCGGTAATGCCCACCCTTGATCGTCAGGTCGGGCTTTTCCACGTTGTACGGGGGCTGTTCGCCTTCCTGATCGCGTTCCGTGAAAACGATTCTGGGATGAATTGCCTTGGATTGCGCCTGATTTTCCAGAGAGGATTCATGCGCGTCGAAATTGCAGACTCCACAGTTTCGGCATGCGTGATAGCGACAGTCCTGTGTGATTTTTTCGGAGAGCGCCCGCTCCCGTTCCTTGCGCAGGAAGGTCTCGCTCAGGCCGCTGTGCAGGTGGGACCAGGGCAGTCCGCGTTCCTGATCGCGCGCTCCCAGAAATTCGCGCCAGTCCAGACCGCATTCACGCATGGCCTCCATGTACGGTTCCAGTTGAAGATGATCCTTCCAGCTGGAAAAAAGTGCGTCCGCCTTGTAGGCGCGCTCCACGACCTCGGCCAATCTGCGATCGCCACGGGAGAAAATGCCTTCCAGAAAGCTCATTTCCGCTTCGTGGTACTTGAGCCTGATCTGCTTTTCCTGACGGAATATGTCGCGCAGATGGCCGATGCGACGCTGGATTTCCTCAAGGTCGATCTGCGCTTCCCATTGGAACGGCGTGTGCGACTTGGGCACGAAGGGCGAGACCGCAGCCGTGATCTGAAGCCGTTTGACTCCGAGATTGCGGCCGAGCTGACGTACCTTGGTGCACAGGTCAAGAATCGCGTCCAGATCCTCGTCGGTTTCCGTGGGCAGGCCGATCATGAAATAGAGTTTGACCGATTGCCATCCGTTTTCGAACAGGAGCTGCACATGGTCCATGATCTCGGGTTCGGTGATGCCCTTGTTGATCACGTCGCGCATGCGCTGGCTTCCGGCCTCGGGCGCAATGGTCGCCCCGGTTCGGCGGATGCTGGAAATGCGTTCCATGATGGGCGCGGACAGTGAGCCCACTCGCAGGGAGGGCAGGGAAATGGAAATCTGTTCTGCGGCGCAGTGGTCGAAGCTGCGGGCGAACAGGGTGTCCAGAGCCGAAAAATCGCCTGTGGACAGGGAAAGGAAGGAGGTTTCCTCGAACCCGGTTTCCTCCAGTCCCTTGATGAGAATGTCGTGCAGGTTTTCCGGATCGCGTTCCCGCACCGGGCGGTAGATCATGCCAGCCTGACAGAATCGGCAGCCGCGCGTGCAGCCGCGTGCGATTTCCATGGTCAACCTGTCGTGCACGGCCTGTCCGAAGGGCACGGCCTGTCCCGTGGGAAAGGAAATGGCGTTCAGGTCTTCCACAATCGCCTTTTCCACGATTTCCCGGCCCGGAATCAGCGCCTTGACCGGTCCGCCCGGTTCCTGCTCCTCGAAAAAGGAGGGAATGTACATGCCCGGGAGTTCGGCCAGTTTCAGGAGCAGTTCTTTGCGCGGAATTTTGTTGTCGCGAGCCGCGACAACCGTGTCCAGCAGCTCCACGATGGCGTTTTCTCCATCACCGATCACCATGGCGTCGAAAAACGGGGCCATGGGTTCCGCGTTGAAGCACGCGCCGCCGCCAGCCACGATCAGGGGATGGGATTCGTCCCGGTCCTCGGCGCGAAGCGGGATGCCAGCCAGATCGAGCATGTAAAGGATGTTGGTATAGCACAGCTCATGGGTCAGGCTGAAGGCGATCACGTCCATGTCGGCCAGGGGCGTGTCGGATTCCAGTGTGGCCAGAGGCGTGTTGTGCTCGCGCAGGATTGCTGCGGTCTCCTCGCAGGGCGTGTAGGCCCGCTCGGCCCAGTATTCGGGCCGGAGGTTGACGACATGAGCCAGAATCTTCTGTCCGAGATAGGACATGCCGACTTCATAGAGGTCCGGGAACGCCAGGGCGAGCCGGGCGGTCACTTTGGCGGGGTCCTTTCGGACAACGCCCCATTCGGACCCGAGATATCGGGCGGGCCTGGGCAGGATGGGAAGCAGTTCCTTCATGGTGCGACACAAAAAGCGGGGTGGTTTTCAAGGGAAACCACCCCGCTGGAGTTTAAAGGTTTGTTGTTCCTTACTTCATGATCAGTCCGCTGCCGGAACCGCCGCCGGCAGCTCCGCCGCCGAGGTTCAGTCCGCCAGAGGACAGGGTCAGGTTCGTGGCTGCCTCAAGGTACTTGGTCTTGAGTTCCTCGGGGCAGGTCTTGTACTGGAACATGACGTGATCCATGGAAATTTCACCTTCCATTTCGGAATCAAAGGGATATCCGAAGGGAAGCAGCATCATCTGCACGCCCTGCTGGGTCGGCACGGTCTGGATGATGGCGGGTTCTTCAATCTTGTTTTCTTCCGGCAGGAACTTGCCGATCACGGTGTCTCCGCTGACAAGTTTCACCAGCTTGATGTCGTAGCTCATTGATATCTCCTTGCTGTTTCAGTCGGTCAATAAGTAGGTATGGTGCTGGTGGCTGTCAAGGAGAATGCTGAAGGGCGAAGGACGCATTGCGTCCTTCGCCTCGGGCTGTCGACAGCGGGGCGACTGCGTTGTTGTTGTTTCAGAAAAGGCATTCGCTCCGTTCTCAACAGTCTGCCTGTTCAGGGGATGCCGTTTTTACGCCTGTTCCGGGCCATGCAGGATGGCCATGACCTCGTGGGTGTCGTGCGGCAGGGCGTCCTCGCCTCTGGCCGCGTATTCCATGCGGGAAACCGCGTAGATGGCCAGAAAGCTCAGCAGCATCACGAATCCGCCGGGATTCTTGAATTGCAGGATCGTGGGCAGATATTCCCTGCCCAGAATCATGGCAAACGAGCCGACAATGCCCGTGACCAGCCCGGCGCATGCTCCGCCTCTGGTCATCTTCGGCCACCACACGCCCATGACCAGCACCGGGAAGAAGGTGGATGCGGCAATGGCAAAGGCGAGTCCGACCAGAACCGCGATCTGCATGTTCTCGGCCATGAATCCCAGTGGAATGCCAAGCATGCCGATGAACAGGGAGGCGACGCGGGCGACCGTGACGCGCGTGCGTTCCGGCATGTTCGGATTGAACACGTTGACCACGAGGTCGTGACCGATGGCTCCGGCGCAGGCGATGATCAGCCCGGCCACGGTGGACAGGATGGCGGCGAACGCGCCAGCCACCACGATGCCGAGCAGGATCTGTCCGCCGAAGTGCGATCCGGCCACGGGAACGGCCAGATTCTTGCCGTTGGCCGCCAGCCATTTCATCAGGTGCGGACTCACGCCCAGGGTTTCGCCCTGAAGGTAGACGTAGCGGACCACGTGGCCCACGTACGGGCTGAGGATGTAGAACATGCCGATGAGCAGCAGCACGTAGATGACTGTGCGGCGTGCGGCCTTGCCGTCCGGTGCGGTGTAGAAGCGGACCAGAATGTGGGGCAGACCGGCCGTGCCGAACATCAGGGCCAGAAGCAGGCTCAGGGTATCCTTGAGGTTGGTCAGCCAGTAGGCAGGAGATGCATAGGCCCCGCCGTCGAACATCTTGCCCGTGGGGTCCGGTCCCTTGAACTGCTGGATGAACGCCACCACGTCGGTGTAGGTGTATCCCTTGACCATGAACGGGATGAAGGCGAGCAGGAACATGGCGCCGAACAGAATCCAGAACTGGACGAGCTGGTTGACCGTGGTGCCCTTCATGCCGCCCACGGCCACGTAGACCGTGATGATGCAGGATATGACCACGATGGCCGTGCCATATTCCATGTTCAGGAGCAGGCCCATGACCTTGCCCGCGCCCAGCATTTGCGGAGCCATGTAGAACAGGGACACGAACAGCACGCCGATCACACCCAGAATGCGCGCGCTCTTGGAATGAAACCGTTCGGACACGAAATCCGGCACGGTATAGCGGCCGAATTTTCTGAGCGGGCTGGCCAGAAAGAGCAGCAGGGCGATATAGCCCACGAAGAAGCCCAGTGCGTAGATGATGCCGTCGAATCCGAACAGGAAAGCCACGCCGGCGACGCCCAGAAACGAGGCTGCGGACAGATAGTCCGAGGAAATGGCCGAGGCATTGATGAAGGAATTGACCTTGCGTCCGGCAAGGTAATAGTCGGCAGATGTTTTCTGCCGTCGGAACATCCATGTCGTGACCACGGTAAAGGCCAGCATGCACCCGATCAGCACCAGAGCCGTGATGGGGATCTGATATCCGGTTTCCATGTTATTCTCCTCCCTCGATTTCGGCGATTTCGTCTTCCATGGCGTTGGCGCGGCCGACATACCAGATGAACAGAGCCCAGGTGAGGGGGTACACGGCTACGGCAACGAGCCAGTAGTGCAGGGGGAATCCCATGATGCCGACTCCGGCTACGGCGTCCTTTGCCAGATACACCAGCAGGAATATGCCGATGACAAAGGCGAAGTACGGAATGCCGATGCCCAGCGCCATGTTCAGTTGACGTTTGCGGATGGCCTCGATTTGCTGATCCATGATTTCCCCCGAATGTTGAAATTTTTGCCGATGAAAGCGTTTTACAGTAAGGAACATGAAGCAGGCATTCGCTTTCCGGTGAACGGTCAAAGGGCTTCGGTCACGGGAAAGTGACATTGGGCGGGCACGGCTAACGGATGATTTCCGCCGGTCAACGGCGGATGCGCATGGCATGGAGGCGCATGTGAACGCGAGTGGCGACGCGGATTCCGGTCGGGAATGGTCGATCCGGCCACCGGAACGGCTCGGGGCCGAATTGCAGGTCATGGCCGCGGACGGCAAGTTGCGCGGCATTCGGCGTACGCGTCTGGATCTGGTGCAGGACTGGCTGGATCAAGGGCTGGACGCCGAGGAGACCTGCCGCAGGCTGACCGCGTTCAACGAGGACGTGGTGCTGGCCGTGCTGGAGGCGCATGCGGATCGATATGCCTGGCTCAAGGACTGCACGTTTCTGGAATTCGGTTCGGGCGGACGCGGAGAGCAGGTCATGGGCTCGGATCAGGACAACGGTCTGCTCGTGCGCGGCAATCCCGATCCGGACGAACTGGACGAAGCTACGGGCGACATTGTTCTTGCGCTGGACGGAGCCGGGTTGCCCTTGTGCCGGGGCGGAATCATGGTCAGCAGCGAGGAATGGCGCGGGGACTTCGATTGCTGGCTGGAGCGGCTTACCGGCTGGCTTTCCAATCCCATGGAAAAGGGGCCGTGGCAGTCCGGGCTGATTCTGGATTTTCGTTCCCTGTACGGCAGCAGGGCCGAAGCGTTGCTGCTTCGCGATCGGCTGTGGGAGTTCGTGCGTTCGCGTCCGGTCGCAGTGCGGATGCTGGTGGACGAATTGACGCAATATCGATTGCCCCTGACCTTCTACGGGGCCTTCATCACGGAAAAATCCGGGCCGTGGCACGGTTTTCTGGACATCAAGCACAGCGTGCTGGCGCATCTGACCAATGGAGCGCGCATTCTGGCCCTGAAATACGGTTTGCCGGAACTGCACACCTGCGACCGCATTCGAGCCTTGGCTGCGCAAGGGCATGTGTCCGAAAGGCATGGCACGGACATGCTGACAGCATGGGAACACCTTCAGCGAATGCGTCTGGAAATCGGTCTGGCCTGCGCAGAGGAAGGATTGTCCGGGCACAGCTACGTCAATCCCTCCTATATGTGCAAGGCAGACAAAAAGCGATTGCGCGATGCCGTGGCGGCTGCGGAAAAACTGATCCGGCTGGTGCAGGCCGGGGCCGGATTGTAGGTATTTCGGTCCTTATCTTGCAAAGTTGCGATAGTGCACACTGAATTTTGACAAGGCGATTTCATGAACGTTCTGATCATCAATCTGACCCGATTCGGCGACCTCATTCAGACCCAGCCCGTGATTTCCGGTTTCAAGGCCCTTGGCGGCCGCGTGGGACTGGTCTGTCTGGAGAATTTTTCCGGTGCGGCGCGTCTGCTGCGCGATCTGGATTCGGTGTTCAGTCTGCCCGGGGCCCGGTTACTTGCGGCGCTGGACGGAGACTGGCGCAAGGCCGTGCGCGAATGCACCGGGTTCCGCGAGGCATTGGCTGCGGAGTTTCCGGCGGACATTGTCGTCAACCTGACTCCGTCCGTATCCTCGCGACTGCTGGTGCGGGCGCTGGCCCCGGATGGAGCTGAATTGCGCGGTTTCAGCGTGGACGAATTCGGGTTCAACGCGGACTCGGGACCGTGGGCCGCGTTTCTGCAAATGGCGGGCGGGAATCGGGGAACCAGTCCCTTCAATGTCTGCGACCTTTTTCGCAGGACCGCCGGGTTGCAGGACAAGGGAAAATCCCTGCGTCTGGCCGATCCCGATTCCTCTGTCATGGAGCAGGCACGCGAGCTGCTGACTTCCGGAAGTGGAGAGTCCGGAAAGGGATTTCTGGCCGTGCAGCTCGGAGCGAGCGAAGAGCACCGACGTTGGCCCGTGGCGCATTTCGTGCGTGCTGCCCAACTCCTTTGGGAAGAGGAAAAGCTTGTTCCCGTGCTGCTGGGTACGGCGTCGGAAACCGGATTGGCGCATCGCTTCAGCGAAGGCGCGACCTGTCCGCATATTGATTTGACGGGAAAGACCGGGCTGGAACAGCTTGGTGGTGTTCTGCGGCATTGCCGTGTCCTGATCACGAACGATACCGGGACCATGCACCTTGCTGCCGGTCTTGGTGTGCCCGTGGTCGCGATTTTTCTGGCCACGGCCCAGCCTTGGGATACCGGGCCGTACAGCGCCGGATGCGTCAGTCTGGAGCCGGATGTGCAATGTCATCCCTGCGAATTCGGCAGGGCATGTGCGAATGATCATGAATGCCGTCATGCCGTGCAACCGGAAACCGTGGTCGGATGCGTGCGCCAGCTTTTCGGGGCGCAGGCGGGCATCCCATGGACCGGTGCCAGAGTCTGGCGATCCGTGGTCGGTTCCGATGGATTCATGGCTCTGGAATCCCTTTCCGGGCATGGCAACACGGGACGCGCGTGGTGGATTGATGCCCAGCGCAGGCTCTACCGTGGTTTTCTGGACAGGGAATCTTTGGAAGGCATTTCCCTGCCCCGGTGCCCCGATCCGGATTTGGCCGAATTCCTGTCCAAAAATTTGACGGATGCGCATGACATCCTTTTTCTGCTCCTTCAGCAGGGCATGGTGCTTGCGAAGAATCCTCGGGAGCATGCCAAGCAGAAGTTTCTGGGCTCATGGCAGCGGTTTCAGAACCTTCTGGAAAGTGTTTCGGAACTCAAGATACTCGGATCATTGTGGATGTTCGAGTCCCACAAGGACGGAAACCATCTTGTCGCGTTGCTGGAAATGATTGAGCGCTACAGGGCGCTGGTCGGCGCGATGAAAACGGCAATTTACTGATAGGCACGTTTCTTGTATCTGAATCCTCGACCGGTTATGGGCGGCAAAAAAGTATCATCCCATTGCGCGAAGGAGTCAGCAATGTTGTTTATCGACGGCAAGAAATACGATCTTGGTGAACGCAATTTTCAGAATCTGGAGCAGGTCTTCAGCACGGTCATGGAAGACGGTGCGCTGGAGAACCGCATCGTCACGGACGTGCTGGTCAATGACGAGCCCTTTACGGAAATCTACCCGCATCAGGCCGAGGACATCGAGATGTCCGAGGTGGAGAGCGTGGAGATCAGGACCATGGCGGTCAACGACATGGCCGTGGAAATCACCCGTGAGCTGTACAAGGTCGTGACCATCATGAGCGAGGGCGGCAAGCGTGTGGCCGAACTGTTTCGTCAGGCCGACGACGCCGAGGCTCTCGAAACCTATCAGGACCTGCTGGACGTTACCCGCAATTTTCTCCAGATGGTGGGACTGCTCCGCAACGAGTATTCCCTGAAGGATCATGTTCAGTATGCGGACGCGGCCGAAGAGCTGTCCGGCCTGTTCACGGAGATGAGCGACGTCCTTGAAAACGAGGACTGGATTCTTCTGGCCGATCTGCTTGAATACGAATTTTTGCCTGCGGTGGAAAAATGGAAAAAGGTCATTGCCCAGCTTCGCGAGGACATTCGCGCCTACAGGAAGAAGTAGATATGGCTGAACGTCGTCAATTGCTCAATGAAGCCCTGAACATTGGGCGGCGCGAACTCGGTTCCCTGCTCGACGGGGATGTGTTCGAGGCCGACCGTCTTGCTCAGGACAGGGAGCGGCTGCTGGATCAGGCCATCGCCGATCTCGGGCGGGACGATTTGCAGTCGCTGGCCGACGAATTGGTGGAAATGAAGAACCTGCATGCCGAAATCACGAGTCAGGCCAGAAAGCTGCATGCATCGCTCAAGCATGACCTGCTCAACATGCGCAAGCAGAACCGCCGTTTTTCCGGTTACAGCCGGGGAGCCGGAAACATGCCGAGTCTTGCCAGGGATCGGTTCATCAGCAAGCTTGGTTGATTTTTTCGAACATGGGATCAAAAAAGGACCCGGCAAATGTCGGGTCCTTTTTGATTTCTAGAGATTGTTCCAGGTCAGTTCCCGAGCCGTGAATCTGCCGACGCCCGTGAATTCGATGCCGATTCGCGTGAACCCGGGCGAAGCCTGTCCAAGGGAGCGCACTTCGCCCTGATACCAGAAGGGGTGAAACTCCTTGTCCCTGAAGCGGAACATGAACAGGTTGACCGTCACCGGAGCGCCCACGCCGCACGTTTCCGGAAGCAGGGAGTCGCTGATGGACAGAGCCATGCCGCTTTTCGAGATGTTGATGACCGAATTGGCGGATTGGCCGTTGCGGCTGGCAAAGGCATTCACTCCGATATGCGGGACCGCGTCCTCGAAGGCGATGTCGGATTCCTGCGGATCAGCCAGCCAGAGCTTCACGCGCACGAATTGCTGGTCCACGACCCGCTTGCGTTTCTGGCTGCGTCGCGATTTGTGAAACAGCTTGTTCGGCCGTGCCAGCACGACGTGTCCAGCTTCGCCCTTGCTCAGGTCCAGTTCCAGCATTTCGGCGTAGAACGCATTGACGGTGCGGTCGTCCACGCGTGCGGGCGCGAACATGCACAGTGCGTTTTCCCCCTGTTCGACCTGTGGCAGATCAAGACGTTCCACGACCGCGCACCTGAGACGTTTTCGGGATACGGACGTGATTGCGCAGCGCAGTGCCGTCGACTTCGGCCCGTTCATCACGTCCAGCATCACGCCTTTTCTGCTGAGGTGGGCAAAAATGTCCCTACTGACGGTGGGCTTTTTCTTGCGCAGCAGGGACGCGGCGGCAATGAGCAGAAGCAGGGCCAGACAGACGAGCACGGTTGCCCCGGCATAGCGGAGCAGGTCCGAGGGCAGCCCCGGGGCAATGGATTGCAGGTTTTCGTTGACGGCCCTGGAGGCGGTTTGAAGGATTTCCTGAAGTGGCATGGGCGATTGCGGGCTAGAAGTTGACAAAGGATTTCTTGGCTTCCATCACCTTGAGGAGATAGCGGCGCGTTTCCGCCTGCGGCAGATCGGCCCTCAGGGTCCGATATACCTGATCCGGCCCCAGCGAATTGATATGGGAGACGGCCTTGTCCCTGTCCCGGGAAAAAGTGCGCAGCACATTGCCAGCACCCCCGTTGTATCCCGAGATCACACAATATTCCCGGGAAACCGGGTTGTCGATCCGGCCGAGAAAACGGGTGTCCAGCAGGTGCAGGTAGGCTGTGCCGTAGGTGATGTTCGTGTCGGGCTGGAACAGCATGTTCTTTGTGGGGCGACCGTCCCGGCCGTTGAGAAAACGGTACACGTCACTGCCTGCAGTTGTCGGCACCACCTGCATCAGGCCAAGTGCCATGGCGTGGCTCACGGCGAACGGATTGAAATCGGATTCCACCTTCATGATGGCGTAGATCAGGTTCGGGCTGACGTTGAACCGTTTGGCCGCAGTCCGGACGTGGTTGCGGTACTTGGCGGCGCGCACGTTCAGATGGTCCCGGGTCATGGGGATCGTGACATAGGTGGCAGTGCGTTTCCCTGACTTTGCGCGGATGGTTCGCGTCCTTGCATCCGAAACCAGTCGGTCGGCAAACCGTCCGGCGCGCCATTCCCAGCGGATGTCGCTGCCGTCGAAGTCCTTGACCTCGCCGAGCAGGAACGGAGTTTCGCCGAGGACCACGGGCTTGGCCGAATACAGGTCCACGGCCCGGGGATCGTCCGGGGTCAGCAGGGTGACCACGATGGCTTCCCGCAGGCTTTTTCGGGTGTCCTTCGTGTCCAGTGTTTCCACGGTGACGAGCCCCTTGTCGAAATCCACCGTGGCTCGCGACAGGTAGTCCTGCGTATATTTTACATAGGTCTTGGGCTGGGGCAGGCGCACGTCCTTGTCGCCCCATTCGCCCTGAATCGCCTTGACGAATTTTTCCAGCATGTTGCGGAAGGTCTTGATGTCCGAAACCAGTGCTTCCGGGTTCGTGGCATAGGAGACGGCCTGATCGCGCGCAAGCGCTGTTGCGGCTGCGGCGGGATCGCCCGAGGCTGCTGCGCGGGCAATGCGGTAGGCATCGTGCCGGGTGCAGGAGCCGACAAGGGCAAGACACAGGAGCAGGACGGCGGGTTTGATTGCGTTCATGGTATTATCATTTGCGGCGCGGAACCGAGGCTTGATATTTCAAGGGACGGAAACGGGACATTCATGCAGGCAGGGTAGTTGCCTTTGGCAAGGAGTTCAAGAGGCAACTCGGCGCGGGGGGCGGCCCGGATCGGAGGAATCATGGCGAAACAGCCCATGCTTGAACATGTTGATGCGGAACTGGAAGTGCTGATGGACCGCTTTTTTGCTTCCAGCCGCAGGGATGTGGAAACAATGCGCCAGGCTTTGGCGGAAGGCGATCTGGCAACCGTGACCCGTCTCGGCCATTCGGCCAAGGGCGCTGGCAGGGGATACGGTTTTCTGGGGATGGGCGAGCTGGGGCGCGAACTCGAGCAGGCGGGCAAGGCCGGTGACAGGAAGGCTGCCGAGGATGCTCTGGATCGGCTGGCCCATTATCTGGACAATGTTCGCTACGAGTTCAAGTGAGTCTTTCCCGGGCCGTTGCAACGAAAGGGCGAACGCTTGCGGCGTTCGCCCCGACGATCCGTGTGGGCCCGGTCAACCGTGGGCGGGCGGACTGGAACGGTTTGCTTGATTGGGCTCTGGCCCTTTCAACCTTCTGTTTGTGTTCGTTCCCAATCTCTTTCCAGCCTCACCTGTCTTCCAGGCTTTATATTAAGATAAGCACGATTCATGCCATTGTGAAGAGGGCATGGCTGTGGCGGATGAGGATGCAACTCCGATGCAAATCGGGGTGTTTTTCATGCTTTGAGGCAAGAGGAGGATCGTTGGAATTCCGACGGCGGGCAGAATGTGCCGGGTCGGGATGTGCATGGCTCCCGACCCGGTCTGATGCGGTTGAACTAGAGCAGCTCCATTGCCGCGTCAATGTCCCAGTCCTCGTGCACGACCTTGTGCAGTGCCGCGACGATCTTGACGGGATTGGGATGCTGGAAGATGTTCCTGCCCACGGACAGCCCTGCGCCTCCGGCCTGCACCGAATCATGGACCATGCGGACCAGATCGAGTTCGTTCTCCAGTTTCGGGCCTCCGGCAATGACCACTGGCACGCAGCAGCCTTCCACCACGCGGACAAAGGATTTCGGGTCTCCGGTGTAGTTGACCTTGACGATGTCCGCGCCGAGCTCCACGCCCACACGGGCGCAATGGGCCACCACATCCGGGTCGTATTCGTTTTCGATCTTGGGCCCCCGGGCGTACATCATGGCCAGAACAGGCATGCCCCACTCGTTGGCTTCCGAGCAGATTGCGCCAAGGTCCGCGAGCATTCTGGATTCGGTTTCGTCGCCCAGATTGATGTGCACGCTGACCGCGTCCGCACCGAGCTTGATCGCGTCCGTGACCGACCCGACCAGCGTCTTGGCATTGGGATGGGGAGACAGGGACGTGCTGGCGGACAGGTGGATGATCAGGCCGATGTCCCTGCCGTGACGACGGTGGGAGCAGCGGGGGATGCCCTTGTGCATGAGCATGGCGTTTGCCCCGCCTTCCGCCACCTGATTCACGGTTTCGCGCAGATCCACCAACCCGTAGATCGGGCCCACGGTGACGCCGTGGTCGAGAGGCACGATGATGGTCCGGCCATTGTTGCGGTTCATGATGCGTTCGAGTCGGACGGCTTTTCCGAGTTGCATGGCTTCCTCCCTGGAAGTTTTCGCGGGCCCGGGCCGAAAAAAAGGCCGCGGGGTGTGCCCGCGGCCTTTGATTGTTGCAGAAGTTCTGTCCTCGTGTCAGATGCGCACGCAACGGCCCCGGGCTGTTTCCTTGGAAAAGAAAAAGAAGAAAAAGGAAAAGCTGGACATGGTGCGCATGACTATCCCCTGCCGTGGATCGATATCCGAGTCAAGTATTTGTTTGCGGAGCCCTTGCCGTGTCAGGGAAGCAGAACGGAGCCGTAGTCCGCAAGATGGATTCCGGCCTTAAGGTCGGAGTTGCGATAGGCCCAGAAGGTCACGCCCGCGTTGTTCGCGGTGCGCATGTCGATGCTGGAATCGCCGATGAACAGGGCTTGCGCCGTGTTCAGGTCGAATTCCCCGAGGATGGCGTGCACGCCTTCGGGCGAGGGTTTGCCTTCGGCCACATCCGCCGTGGTCACGATCTTGTGGAACAGATGAAGCAGGCCCACGTGTTCCAGAATCATGTGCTGCTCGATGCCGCCGTTGGTGTCCACGGCCAGCTTGAAGCCTGCATCGCGCAGGCGTTCCAGAAATTCGACTATGCCGGGCTGGAGCTTGACCAGAGGAAGCAGCTCTTCGAAGCGGACGGTGGCCTTTGCCTGTGGGATCAGGTGCTTCAGATGGTCCGGGGTTATATGGTCGATGCTCTGGTCCACGGTGTGGATGAAGCTGTAGTCTTCCTGATCCCGAGACATGGGACCGAGGCCCATTTCCTGCCTGATGCGGTTGAAATAGTGAATCGAGGAGTCCCAGGAGTCGATGAGCACGCCGTCCTGATCGAAGATCACGGTGCGTGCGGCTTCAGGGAGGCGGATGTGTGTGGTTTCAGGCATTGTCTATCCTTGTCGGTGGTTGGTTCCCCTGACGAATGGCCGGGATCGGCGACATTGTCAATGAACCGGAGTGCGGTCGAAAAAGGAAACCGGCCGAGTGCATGGTTCGGCCGGTTTCGGAAACGGAATGATTTTCAGGATGATCAGTCTGTCAGGGCCGTGCATTTGAGTTCGACCAGACCGCCCAGAGGCAATCCGCCCACTTCGATGGCGGCGCGGGCCGGTTTGTGGTCCGAAAAGTATTGCGCATAGATTTCGTTGAAATCCCTGAATGCGGCCATGTCGTCCAGAAACACTTCCACGGCCAGTACCTTGTCCAGCCCGGAACCCGAGGCTTCCAGAATGGCCTTGAGGTTTTCCAGCGCCTGTTCTGCCTGCGCGCGGAATCCGGTGGCGAGTTTGCCCTGATCCGGGAGGATGCCGAGCTGGCCCGAGACAAAGACCATGCCGTTCGCCTTGGTGGCCTGCGAGTAGGGGCCGACAGCGGCCGGAGCCTTGTCCGTATGGACGATTTCAATGGATTTCATGCGCCTCTCCTTGCTGTTGAATGTCAGGCGGGATCGCCCCACAAGTATTTGTCGCAGAACTTTTCCGGCAGTTTGCGGACGATCTGGACCAGTACGGCTACGGCCATGATGCTGAATCCGAAGCGGCCCCAGAATATGCCGCTGAAATGCGCGCCGATGAGCGCGAGAAGCAGGGTGTCCTCGATCAGGGAATGGCAGAGCCCCATGAGCGTCAGGGAATAGAACACGTCCTGCCTGCCCACGGTGCCGGATTTGGCTTCGCTGATGATCAGGCCGCCTCCATAGGTCAGGCCCAGAGTCAGGCCGATGACCGTGATGGCCGATGCCTTGGGACCTATGCCGATGAGTTTGAGCACCGGGCGCAGGATGGCGTTGAGCAGGTCCACGATGCGCAGGGCGTGCAGCAGGCGCATCAGGGCCATGAGACAGAACACGATACCGAAGATGCCGAGCAGGTTTCGAAGTTCGCCGAGAGCCCATGTCGTGAGGGATGTCTCCGTTTGTGCCGATGCCTGAAACAGGACCACGGCAGGCTGTTCAAGCGTTCCCGCGGCCGTGTAGATCGTGTGGAGGAGCCAGCCGAGGCAGAGTGCACCGATTATGCGGGACAGGCATTGGAACAGGAATCGGCTTCCGGCCTTGCGTGCGATGGAGGATTCCACGGGCAGGCCGTGGGCCACGAGAAAGAGCACGCCGAGCACGGTTGCCTGCGCCGTTGTCAGGGGGGTATCCTTGATCAGGGACAGGAAGACGATGAGGCCGGAATATATGTTGTTGACCATGGCCGTGGCCCAGGCCAGCCCCATTTCCGCGGGCAGGCCCACAAGGCCCATGACCGGGCGCAGAGGCCAGGCAAGATACTGGATCAGGTCGAATTCCTGAAGAATCCTTACCCCGATGATGATCGGGATCATGACCTTGTAGAGTTCCCAGCAGGCCGAGGCCGCGTTGCGGAACAGGTCGCGCAGCAAGTCGAGGAGTTTCTTCATGCGTTCCACTTTGGTTGAGTAGCCGGGACTCTATGGCATTTCCGGTAAAATGAAAAGAGGGAGTCCGGTTCCGGACTCCCTCTTCAGTTTTTTTGCATGAAGAGTGGATTTACAGGATGTTCTTCGTGATCTGAAAAGCTGCCACGGCAAGGCCAAAGGCCAGTCCCGTGGAGCCGAATACGCTGAACATGGCCCATTTCCAGCTTGATTCCCGGGCCATGGTGACCACGGTGACGAAGCAGGGGGCATAGAGCATCACGAAGATGATCAGGGCGATGGCTCCGGCCTTGCTGAAACCCGGATCGGCCGCGATGCGTCGGGACAGGGGCTGGGCGTCCTCGGGGTCCACGTCCCCCAGGGAATAGGCCGTACCCAGCGTGGACACGATGATTTCCTTGGCTGCGAATCCGCCGGTCAGGGCGATGTTCGTGCGCCAGTTGAAGCCCGCCAGTTCGGACACGGGTTCCAGCGCGGTGCCGATGCGGCCTGCGAACGTGTTTCGCAAGGCGTCTTCGGCTTCGCGGTTCGTGATTTCCGAGAGCTTGTCCTCAAGCGGGGCAATCGCGGATTCCGGAGGATTTTCGCCGAGGGCCTCGATCTGGGCCGCTATGGGAGCGCGTTCGGCCTCGAATTTCGCCACTTCGGCTTCGGGAAGCTGGGGAAAGGTCATGAGCGCCCAAAGCAGGATGGAAATGCCCAGAATCACCGTACCCGCCTTTTTGGCATACTCCCATGTGCGTTCCCATGTATGGATCAGGACGCCAGCCAGAGTCGGCATGCGGTAGGGTGGCAGTTCCATGACAAAGGGGGTGGATTCGCCGCGGATTACGGTCCAGCGCAGAATGCGGGCCACGATCAGGGCCATGACCCATGCGCCGAGGGTGATGGCGACCATCACGGCCGCACCCTGGTTGGGGAAGAAGGCCGCTGCCAGCATCAGAAAGACGGGCACCTTGGCTCCGCAGGTCATGTACGGGGCCACGAACAGGGTGGCCAGCTTTTCCCGGGGGCTGCGCAGGGTGCGCGAGGCCATGACTCCGGGAACCGCGCATCCGCCCGCAATGCCGCCGGACACGATGAAGGGCAGCACGGACGTGCCGTGCAGGCCGAAGGTGCGGAACACGCGGTCCAGCATGTAGGCCATGCGCGCGATGTAGCCCGAGTCCTCCAGAGCCGAAATCATCAGGAACATGAACATGATCAGAGGCACGAAGCCGAGCACGCCGCCTACGCCGTCGATCACGCCGGAGACCATCAGCGATCGAAGCAGGCCGTCGGGCATGGCCGCATAGACGGTCTCTCCGAGCCAGCCGAACAGGGATTCCAGCCAGCCCATGGGAATTTCGCCCACCGTGAACGTGATCTTGTAGATCATGTACACGATGCCGAGCATGATGAGCGGGCCGAGAAACTTGTGCGTCAGCACCTTGTCGATCTTGTCGGACATGCTGATCCGTCTGGAGTCGAGCACGGGATAGCTGACCACGCCCTTGATGATGCCCGCAATGTAGCCGTAACGGTAGTCCGCAATGATGGCGTCCGGGGCTGCCTTCAGCGTCTTGATCGTATGGTCGGAAACCTTGTCCGCCATCTTTTCCAGACGGTTGGACACGTCTGCGTCCATAACCCGTCCCTTGAGCACCACGTCTTCGTCGTGTTCAAGGTATTTGATGCCGGTCCACCGGGCCGGGATTCGGTCGGTCATGAAACCGGAGGTCTCGATGATTTCCTCCATTTCCGTCAGAACCGGGTCCAGATCCGGGCCGTAGGAGATGTGCAGGGGATGCCATTCTCCCTGTTTTTCCTCGGCAAGCTTCAGGGCCGCGTCGAGCAGCCTGTTCTTGCCCTCGCCGTTGCGGGCCACGGTTTCCACGGTCGGGCAGCCCGTGAGGGTGGCAAGGCGTTCCGTGTCGATGTCCTTTCCGTGTCGGTGCACCTCGTCCATCATGTTCAGGCCGAGGACCAGAGGAATGCCCATTTCGCGGAACTGCACGGCCAGATAGAGGTTTCGTTCCAGCGCGTCCGCGTTCAGAATGTCCACGACAACCTCGGGGCGTTCTTCCACGAGGTAGTTCCGGGAAACCAGTTCCTCCTGCGTGTATGCGGTCAGGGAATAGGTGCCGGGCAGATCGACCAGTTCAATCTCCCTGCCCTGGGCGTGCATGCGTCCGACCTTTTTTTCCACGGTCACGCCGGGCCAGTTGGCCACATGCTGTCGCGCCCCGGTCAGGGCGTTGAACATGGTGGTTTTGCCGCAGTTGGGGTTCCCGGCAATGGCTATGGTCACTTTGTCCATCAAAAGACTCCTTGGTCACTCATGCGTCTTGAGCGCGCCCGTTGCAAATGAACGGCGTTCTAGTCCTCGAGCGGCTCGACCATGATGTGGTCGGCCTCGCTGTTGCGGAGGGTCAGGGTAAAGTCCTTGAGCCGAAGGGCAACGGGGTCCTTGAGCGGAGCCTTGCCGATGACGTGCACTTCGGTCCCGGGGATGAGGCCCATGTCGCGGATTCGACGACCGAGTTCACCTTCGGCGGAAACGGTCAGTATCTTGATTTTCTGGTTCACTTTGGCTTGCCTGAGGCAAATCGTTCTGGACATGGCTGCTCCTCTGTCATCCGAGAATGTATTTGATATGTTCTGCAAAAAGAATCAGCGGCAGCCGTCGCAATCCGTTCCGCAGGAAGAGCCATTGCATCCACCGCCGCATCCGCCGCTGCAACCGCAGCCGATGTCCCTGGCGGTGAACCTGCGGTAAAACATCCTTCCCACGTACAATGCGGCCACCGTGACGATGGCTAATACCAGTATTGTATCCATAAGAAAATCCCTCAAAGTTGGTCAGGCTTCAATACCTGACGACAGAGAAATAGTGATGTTGAGAATCAAAGTCAAGTCTAAAGTTGACAGCAGTAGTCGGAATTTCTTTTCCCGTCTTTTCAGGATGATTTCGTAAAAATCCAAGATCAGTCAACCTATTTGCCGAAAGCATATTGTCAAAATCGATATTTTGTGATCATATCCTTAAACATGTGTTTGGGAGGGGGGAGAGAGTGAATTCGACCAGAATGCTGCTTATTTGCGAGCGGGGGTTTGCCAGAGCCGCGTATGTCGAGCGGGTTCGCGGACTTGGCGTGGAAGTGGACTGCATTGAAGAGCCGGATACGCTGCGGCACGAGCTTTCCGAAGTGCCCTACAGCGGACTCCTGATCGATGTTCCCACCATGATTCGATCCGAAAGCAACGCCAAGGGATGGCTGACGGGATTCATGGCGCGTTTCCCGGTCCTGAGATTGGTGTTCGACCCCAGATGCGGCGGTATCAGGGGGCTGAATCAGGACTTCGCCATTTGTGACAATGCCGACATTGCGGATTTTGTCATGGACAAATGTATTCGCAATGCGCCGGTTTCCGTGCGCAAGGCTCGCCGGATTGAACTGGAACTGGGCGTGGAACTGCTGGATCGGGCCGATTCCGTGTCGGCAAGGGAACGGACCCGGACCTTGAACGTGTCCAAGCAGGGGTGCTTTGTCCTTTCCGATCATGTCTGGCCCGTTGACAAAACCATGTGGATCGTGGTCAACGAATTCGAAGACAAGACGCCTATCGGATTGAAAATTTGCTGGAGCCGGGAAAGCCGTGCCGCATCCCTGGTTCCGGGCGTGGGCGCCAGATTCGAAACCTTGACTGAACGTCAGTATTGGCAGCTTTGCTCGCTGGCGTAACCCTTTCCACACAGGAACGACATGCCCGACAACGATTCCAGAAATTTTCTCGAGTGGGTGGATGCCCTTGGCCGGGGCATTCTCATCGGTGCTTCGGCCGGAGCCCTTGCCGGATACATCGGTCTCATCGCCGTGAGCCGGGGTGTGTTTCTCGGCGGCCTTGTCGGCATTCTGGCCGGAATCACGATCAAGAATCGCCGCGACAGCCGCAAGAAACGGGATTAGTCCGTGCCGTTCAAGGTGTTGGCGGCTCTGGCCGTCACTCTGTTGTTCTGGGGTTCCGCATTCGTGGGCATCCGGGCCGGATTGGAGTCGTACGCGCCGGGCCATCTGGCTTTGCTTCGTTTTCTGGTTGCCTCTGCGGTCCTCGGCAGCTACGCCGCGTACAAGGGCGTGCGCCTGCCCCGGCTTCGGGACATCCCCGTCCTGATGGTGCACGGCTTTCTCGGCTACACCGTGTACCATGCCTGCCTGAACTACGGTGAACAGACGGTTTCCGCTGGCGGAGCCAGTTTCATCATCAGCACCATTCCGGTATTCAGCATTCTGCTGGCTGTCGTCTTTCTCAAGGAACGCATCGGATCTCGCAGCGTTGCGGGAATTCTGGTCAGCATGGCCGGCGTCACGCTCATCTCGTTTGGCGAGGGCGGCGGCTTTTCCTTCAATGCCGGGGCGCTGCTCATCCTGCTGGCTGCGTTTTCCGAATCCCTGTACATCGTGCTGCAAAAGCCGTTTCTGTCGCGGTATACGCCGCTGGAGTACGTGACCTATACCTTGACCGCGGGAACCCTGTTTCTGCTTTTCTATGCGCCGGGACTGGGACAGGCCGTGGCTGCCGCGCCCCTGCACGATACGCTGGCCGTGGTCTACCTCGGCGTGTGCCCGGCTGCCGTGGCCTATGTGACATGGTCCTACGCCCTGTCCCAGGGCGATGTCTCGCGCATCGTTGTCTCGCAGTACTGTCTGCCCGCCATCGCCATCGTGATCGGTGTGATCTGGCTGGGTGAACTGCCGACTCTGGTTTCGGTTTTCGGCGGTCTGATGGCATTGGGCGGCGTCGCGTTGATTACCGGCAGAAAAACTTCGGGATAGGATTTCGGAGATCCCGGCGCAACACAGCCCCTTCCGTTGAAAGGCGAAAGGGGCTGTGTTGCGTCGGGCGCGTGGAAACGGCTAGAGAATCTGGCTCAGGAACAGCTTGGTGCGGTCGTTTTCCGGATTGGTGAAGAAATGTTCCGGAGTGCCCACTTCGATGATCTTGCCTTCGTCCATGAACACCACCTGATCCGCCACTTCCCGGGCAAAGCCCATTTCATGGGTGACCACGACCATGGTCATGCCTTCCTTGGCCAGCGCCTTCATCACGTCCAGAACCTCGCCGATCATTTCCGGGTCCAGTGCGGACGTTGGTTCGTCGAACAGCATGACCTTGGGGTCCATGGCCAGGGCGCGGGCAATGGCCACGCGCTGCTGCTGTCCGCCGGAGAGTTGGGACGGATACACGTTGGCCTTTTCGTGAATGCCGACCTTGTTGAGCAGCTTCATGGCGTTTTCCGCGGATTCGTCCTTGCCGCGTTTGCGCACCGAGGTCTGTCCGATGGTCACGTTTTCCAGCACGGTGAGGTGCGGGAACAGGTTGAAGGACTGGAAAACCATGCCGACTTCCATGCGAACCTGATTGATGTCGGTCTTGGGGTCGAGAATGTCGGTACCGTCGATGAGGATGTGGCCCTCGTCCGCATACTCAAGGCGGTTCAGGCAGCGCAGGAACGTGGATTTTCCCGATCCGGACGGACCGATGACCACCACGACCTCGCCGGGCTCGACGTGATACGACACGTTGTGCAGGGCCTGGACTTCGTGGGGCACGTAAAAGGTCTTGTAGATGTTTTTGACGTCGATCATTGTTCCACGGTCCTTTTTTCAAGATATTGCACGAACATGGACAGCCCGAAGGTCAGAAGCAGATAGAGCAGGCCGCAGGTGAGCCAGAGCTCGTAGGCCATGAGACTGCCCGTGGCCGCCTCGCGCGTGGCCTTGGTCAGTTCGCGGATGGCTATGATGCCAAGCAGCGAGGAGTCCTTTATCAGGGAGATGAACTGTCCGGCAAGGGGCGGCAGGATGCGGCGGAACGCCTGAGGCAGAATGATCCTGCGCATGGCCGTGGGCGTGTTCATGCCAAGGGATCGGGCCGCTTCCATCTGACCCTTGTGCACGGATTGGATGCCTGCGCGCACGATTTCCGCGACATAAGCTCCGGCAAAGATGGCCAGTGAAGCCACTCCGTACCAGATGCCCGGAATTTCCGGCAGGCCCGCGCCAATGAGCAGCCTGTTGATCAGGGTGCCCACCACGAAATACCAGATCATGATCTGCACGAGCAGGGGAGAGCCCCGGATGAGTTCGATGTAGGTCATGGCCCCCCATCTGAGGGCCGGATTTGTGGAAATGCGGGCCAGCCCCGTGAACAGGCCCAGCAGGATGCCGAAAAGGATGCCCACCGCGCTGACCTCCAGAGTCAGGAGCAGCCCGTCCGTGAGCAGGCCGATTTTCCACTCCCTGTAGGAACCGATGGTATCGCCCATGTACACGGTGTCACCCCGGGACACGCGCAGCCCCTTTTGCGGGACAATATACTGTTCCGAGACATTGTCGCCCTGCACCACGACCACCATGTCCCTGCCTCTGGGCGTGACTGCGGCGACTTCGCCTTCGATTTCCGCCCGAATCCGTACGTCGTCGTGATAGTAGAAGTACTGGGGTACGCGATTCCAGCGCCAGATGTATTCCGCTCTTTGCGTGGCGTAATAGAAGCCCCACGCCACGATGAAGAGCGCGATGAAGAACACGATTTTCCAGATCAGTTGGCGTTTCGCCTCCTGTCTGGCCAAAGCCGTACTGCCTGCTGCCATGGCTGTTCCCGGAGTTTGTGTGCTGGAAAAGGGGAAAACCGGGAAACCGCATTGCGGTTTCCCGGTCGAGGTCCGTGATCTACTTCATGTCCCCGGCCCAGGCCGTGCTCCCGAGCCACTTGTTGTACATGCGTTCGTAGCGGCCGTCGTTTCTGACCTGCCGCAGGAAGTTGTTCAGCCAGTTCAGGAAGTCGGGATCGCCCTTGTTGATGGCCCAGGCCAGCGGCTCGAAAGTGAACGGCTCATCCAGAAACACGAGCTTGTCCCCGAATTCGGCCTTGAAGTAGGCGCAGTTCGGCAGGTCGTAGACATAGGCATCGGCCTTGCCGCTGATCACTTCCATGACGGCTTCGGTCTCGGCCTCGAAGGATTTGTAGTTGGCCTTGGGAATCATGGCCTGCACGGCCTTTTCCCCGGTGGTGCCGAGTTTGGAGGTAATGGTGTACTGCGGATTGTTCAGGTCCTTGTAGGACGTGATTTCGCCTTTCAGTCTGGGGTTGAGCAGAATGGTCTGTCCGACGATGATGTACGGGTCCGCGAAGAGAATCTTGAGATTGCGATCCTGCCGCACGGTCATGCCGGACATGATGATGTCGAACTTGTCCGAGAGCAGGGCCGGGATGATGCCGTCCCAGGCCGTGTTCACCGGCACGAATTCCACGCCCATGGCCTTGGCCATTTCCTTGGCCATGTCGATGTCGAAGCCGATGAATTCCCCCTTCTTGCTGGTCATTTCAAAGGGAACGTATCCGGCTTCGAAGCCCACGTGGAGCTGGCCGCGCTTGAGCACCTTTTCAATGGTGGACATTCTGGCCAGTTCCAGCTTGACGTTGACGTCCTCCCTGGCCGGAGCCTGCTGATCCTGCTGCTGATTCTGGCCGCAGGCCAGAAACATGAGAAAAACGCATGTTGCCGCCGCGAGAGAGAGTACCCGTTTCATCCTTTCCTCCTTGAAAACGTGAATTCGTTCCTGAACCGGCAGCCTGAAAGTTCCATCGGAGTATCGGGACATGTCGCTGGCCGACAGTTCGGGACGATATTACCCCATAGCCGCAATTGGCGACAAAAGACAAGATCGTTAGCCGAAATCGGGGATGCCGTTGGTTTCCTTCGGCCATTGCTCCTTGTCTTCGGACCGGCCTGCGTGAGAAAAGGCGCTGGAATTGTAATGGCCTTGGCCTGCGGGAAAGGGTATGTTCAAACAGTGGTGCGGAAATGTCATCAAGCGAGGAGTCGTCATGCCCACCGAACGCATTCTGGTTGTCGAGGACGAACCCATCTCCCAGCTGGATATCACGGCCGCTCTGGAACGGGCCGGATTCGAGGTAGCCGGAGTGGCCGCTTCCGGGGAGGAGGCCATTTCTCTGGCCGATTCCGAAAGTCCGGACCTCGTGCTCATGGATATCCGTCTGGACGGGACCATGGACGGAGTCGAGACCGCGAATCGCATTTCCCGCCGGTATGATATCCCGGTCATCTATCTGACCGTGTATGCGGATGAGGAAACCCTGCGCTGGGCCAAGGTCTCGGGACCATACGGGTATCTGCTCAAGCCCGTGGACCACAAGGAGTTGAAGTCCGCCATCGAGGTTGGTCTCTACAAGCATCAGATGGAGTGCGAACTGCGCAAGGCCAAGCGTGCCGCCGAGGCTGCCAACCGGGCCAAGACCTCGTTTCTGGCCACGGTGAGCCATGAATTGCGCACGCCCATGAATGGCGTGCTCGGCATGACCGAACTGCTCCTGCTCTCGGATTTGCCCGAGGCATATCGGGAAAACGTGCTGCTCATCAAGGACTCGGCCATGTCTCTGCTGTCCGTGCTCAATCAGATCATCGACTATTCCAAGCTGGAGGCGAGTTCGCTCAAGGTCCGGGAAATGGATTTTCGCGTGGAGGACCTGATTACCGGCGTGCTGTCCCAGTTCCGCCGGTCCGCGGAGGCCAAGGGAATCCATCTGGGATATTCCATAGACCCGGCCGTACCCGCGTGGGTGCGGGGCGACTCCGGCAAGGTTCGCCAGATTCTTTCCAATCTTGTGAACAACGGGGTCAAGTTCACCAGAGCCGGGCATGTGCTGGTTGAAGTGTCGGTCCGCGAGGGATTTCGGCCCGACCTTGCGTCCCTGCGCGTACTGGTCAAGGATACGGGGCTGGGCCTGCCCGAGGAGATGGCGGAAGACCTGTTCGAGAGCTTCACCCAGGTCGAGGACCCGCTTACCCGGCATCAGGGCGGCCTCGGATTGGGACTGGCCATAGTGAAGCGGCTCGTGGACATCCTTGGCGGAACTGTTCGATGCGAAAGCACGAAGGGGCGGGGAAGCGTGTTTTCCGTGGATCTGGACTTTCATGCAAGCGAATATGAAAACGAGGAAGCCGCTGCAACTCTGGCGGCAAGGCCTTTGGAAGGAATCAGAATCCTCGTTGCCGAGGACGATCTGATCAATCAGAGATACGTGACGCGTCTGCTTCAGAAGATGGGGGCCGACGTGTCCGTTGTGGAGAACGGCGAGCAGGCCTTGAAATCGTTGGCCCACGAACCGTTTGACATCGTGCTCATGGATGTGGAGATGCCGCTTCTGAACGGGCTTGAGGCCACTCGGGCGATTCGGGCGGGCGACTCGGGCGTTCGCGATTCGGAAATTCCGGTCATTGCCCTCACGGCTCACGCCATGTGGGGGGATGAGCAGCGGTGTCTGCATGCAGGCATGGACGACTATATTGCCAAGCCTGTTGATATTGACACCGTGGCCGCAATCATACAATCCAATCTGAGCAGGAAAAAAACAATAACAGCGGGTTGAGTCCCGCATCAACAGGCGGATCATGCAGCAACCAGACGGAAGGAACGGAGCCACCAGCTATTACAAGGCGTTTTTGGCGGTCCTGCTCCTGTTTTCCCTCTACCTCGGATATTCCCTGGTGGAGCCATTTGTCCACACGTTCATTTTCTCCACGGTGCTCGCCATACTGTTTTCCCCGGTGTTCTCCCGGGTGCTGAACGCGTGCAAGGGCAAGCGGACCATGGCGTCCCTGATGACCGTGGCCATCATCGTGTTCTGTCTGGTCCTGCCCATGCTGTTCCTCACTCTGGCCCTGATCGGGCAGGGCGTGCAGTCACTGGGCGCGCTCAACGACTGGGTCGTGAAGACCGATTTCAACGAATTGCTCAAGACCGGGATTCTTGACGAATACATGGGCGACTTTGCCAGACATTTTCCGTTTCTGCGGATTCAGGAAATGGACATTCAGGGCACCATCCTCCAGTATTCGAAGGAGTTTGCTCAAGCCATGCTCGGCGCGGGCACCAAGCTGGTGCGCAATGCCGTGATTCTGGTGCTGCACTTCCTGCTCATGTGTTTCATCCTGTTCTATTTTCTGCGGGACGGCGCGGACATGGTGTCCTATCTGCGGCATCTTTCCCCGCTGCGTGCCCGGCAGGAGGATTACATCATCGACAGCCTCAAGCGCGTGTCGCGCGGGGTGCTCATGGGCTGCCTGCTCGTGGCCCTGCTGCAAGGCATTGCCGGAGGCATCGGGCTTGCCATTGCCGGAATTCCCGGCGTGTTCTGGGGAGCGATGATGGCTCTTGCCTCTCTCGTGCCCGTACTCGGGACCGGACTGGTCTGGGTGCCTGCGGTCTGCTATCTGCTCATTCTCGGGCAGTGGGGCATGGCTGCCTTTCTGACCCTCTGGTGCGGAGTGCTGGTCGTGGGCATCGACACGCTGCTCAGACCCGTGTTCATGCGCGAGGCGGCCCGGGTTTCCACATTCTATCTTTTCATTGCCATTCTCGGCGGGGTCTACACGTTCGGCATGCTCGGCGTGTTCTACGGTCCCCTGATTCTCAGTTTCGTCATGGTCATGCTTCAGATTTACCTTGAAGAATACGCCTATGCCCTCAAGTAAGGAGGTTGGAGTGCTGTTCCGGCGGTTCGCTGTCCTGTTCGCGTTGTGTTGTGTCGTTTTTTCCGTTTCCGCCTGTACGGACAGGAGTGCGGAGCCGCCCGTGGTGGTCGAGGGATATGTTCGGGTCGAACCGGACGAGGCTGCAAAACTGTTTCAGAGCATGACTCCCGGATTGCAGGGGTTGCAGTCCTGGAACGACCTGCGTCCGGCTCTGGAGGACAGTCTGGGATACATTCTTCGCCGCCCCAAGGGAGCGCGTTGCGTGAACAGGCCGGGGCTGGACCTGAAATGGGGCGAGCTTGCCAGCTCCGTTGCCGAACTCATCGCGCTGCTGCCCCGGCTGGATGCGAATCCCGAGCTGCTCGCCGAGCGGTTCGCCTGGTTTCGCATGTCTCCGGAAACCCTGCTGACCGGGTACTATGAGCCGTGGCTCGAAGCTTCACTCGAACCCGGCGGCGAGTATCAGTATCCGCTGTACGGCGTACCGGAAGACCTCAGGACCGTTGATCTGGGGCGGTTTCATCATCGATGGAAGGGCCAGACGCTTGTTTATCGCGTGGATGGTGACAGGATCGAACCCTATTTCGACCGCGAGGGCATCGACGGCAATGGCGCGTTGAAGAAGCAGGACGTGGAGGTTGCCTGGGCCAAGGACCCGGTTGACGTGTTCTTTCTCCAGATTCAGGGGTCGGGGCGGCTCGAACTGCCCGGCGGACAGGTCAAGCATATCCTCTACGGCGGCAAGAACGGCAGGCCCTATGTCTCGCTGGGCAGGGTACTCATCGAGCGGGGACACATACCGAGGGAAGAGATGAGCATGCAGCGCATCCGGGCCTTTCTCAATGCCAATCCCGACGTTGCCCGCGATCTGATGTTCGAGAATCCGAGCTATGTGTTCTTCCGGCTCTCGGACAACGGTCCCTACGGGAGCATGAGTTCCATTCTCACGCCGCGGGTCAGCGTGGCCGTGGACAGGACCATGGCACCTCTTGGCGGGGTCATGCTGCTGCAAACCGCACTGCTGGATTACGACAACGGGGGCGTGACGCCGTTCAATTCCCTTGTCCTGGCGCAGGATACGGGCGGGGCCATCAAGGGAACCCGCTGCGATTTCTTTTGCGGCTCGGGCCGGGAGGCGGAGTTTCTGGCCGGACATCTGCAGGAGAACGCCCGGTTGTACATGATGGTCAGCAGGAGGGTGCTGGAGGCCGTGGGCAAGTAGGCTCGTGGCCGGGTCAGTCCATGAGTTCGGGGAACGGGGATTCGATCAGTTCGGACAGGAATATCGTATCCAGCTCGGTTTCCAGCGCCCGGGAGGCCCGTTCCCATACCTGACGCGTCTTGCAGCCCGGCGAGCGGTTGCAGGCCCCCTCGTCGCACAGGCAGTCCGCGAGGTTGATGCCGCCTTCCATGGCCCGGACAATGTCGCCGATGGATATCCTGTCCGGAGAATGGGCCAGCATGTGTCCGCCGGATGCGCCCCGCACGGACTTGACCAGCCCGTCCTTCTTCAGGGGGCGGATGATCTGTTCAATGAACTGGATGGTGATGCCGGTTGCCTCGGAGATGTCTCCGGCTCGCCGCGGCGTGTTGTCCGCGTGCACGGCGAGGTCCAGCAGGATTCTGGTGGCGTATCTGGTTCTGGCGGAAAATTTCATGTGATGCGTCTGTCTGGTTGTGGTTGTTGCCGGACGATCTTCCGGGTTTATATTGGAGTAGTTTAATCGGATTTTGGCGTCAAGCGGTCAATCGGCCAATCCGGTGCGTTCCAGCTCCCGGAAAAGCTGTTCCCTTGCTGCGGCTGCCTGTTTGTATATTTCCCGTGTCTTGTGGAATTCCAGCGATTTTACGCCGCGGATGTCCATTTCGATGTAGATGTCCGGCGGCCTGTGTTCCAGCTTCTGGCGGATGATGGATTTTTCCATGATCTGGAACGTGCTGAAAATGGTTTCGAACAGGTCCGGCACTTCGCCGTTCCTGCGGCCCGGGCCGGAGCTGATCAGGTCGATGGCAATGACTGCGTCGCATTCGTCCTGCAACAGATCGTAGGGCAGGGGATTGACTGCTCCGCCGTCGATGAGCACTCGGCTGCCCTGAGTGACCGGGGTGAAGACGCCGGGCAGGGCCATGCTGGCCCGGATCGCGGGTCTGAGCGGGCCCGAGTCGAGCACGATTTCCTCGCGGCTCCAGAACTCCGAAGCCACGACCTTGAGAGGAATTTGCAGGGCCTCGAAGGTGCGCACCCCGATCATTTCTTCAAGCATGTCCATGAAGCGGTCGCCGGAAAGCATGCCGCTCTTGCCGAAGCTCGGATCGATCAGGCTGATGATCTGTTTCAGGCGGTTGCCCGTGAACGCGTCCTTGATGGCATCCTTGATGCTGCCGGACAGCGGGCCGACAAGATCGTCCACGCCGCGCCGAAGATCTGCGCCGGAGTTGCCTGCGGCATAGAGTGCGCCCATGATTGCGCCGATGCTGGCCCCGGCAATGGCATGGGGCCGGATGCCTGCCTGATCCAATGCCTCGAGCATGACGAGGTGGGCCAGACCGCGCGCACCGCCAGCGCCCAGAGCCAAACCGATTTTTGTCATATGTATCTTCCGCTCCTTTTTTGCGTGGCAGAGGATACTGGCTTTGGCGGAAAAGGCAACGCCCTTGGCATGAGGGCGTTGCCGACGGTCGGGCTGGCTAGAGTTTTTCGAAAAATTCCTTTTCCGCTCCGCATTTGGGACAGACCCAGTCCTCGGGCACGTCTTCCCATGCGGTTCCCGGCTCCACTCCATGCATCGGATCGCCTTCCTCGGGGTCGTATACATACCCGCAAGGGCATTCCCACTTGTCCATGTTGCCTCCCTTGTTTGCATTTCATGCTAGCACAACCCCGAGGATATTCAACATGCGAACAGGGGGACATGCCTCGGGATCAGCGGAAATCAGGGCTTTGACCTGATGAAGAAGCTGGTGTAAGCGGTGGGCTGTCGTCTGGGCAATATAGACCTTTGAGGTATGGTTTCGGGCGATATTTCAATCGGGAGAGAAAGCGGCACGGCTTTCGTCCGTTTTCGGGAAGGTATATGAACAACTCGGCAACGTCCTTTCTGGATCATTCCACCAGAGAATTTCTGGATTCCTTCGAGTTCACGGCCTGCATGGTCTGCGGCTCCTGCTCCAATGCCTGTCCCGTGACCGGCACTCCGGGGCTGGGCATGGATACCCGGCGGGTCATGCGCATGCTGGCCAATGGGCTGGTGCAGGAGGTCGTGGAATCGGATTTCCCTTGGCTGTGCACCGGATGCGGCCGATGCGCGGCCTCGTGTCCCATGGGCATCGACATCCCGTCGGTCATGGGACACATGAAGAGCCTGCGCCCCCGCGAGGAGGTGCCCGGCTCCCTGCACAAGGGGACCGTGAACAATCTGGAAACCGGCAACAATCTGGCCATCAGCCGCGAGGACTATCTCGAGGGCATGTTTGAGCTTGGCAACGAGCTGGCCGAAGAATGCCCCGGATTTTACGTGCCCGTGGACAAACAGGGCGCGGACATTCTGTTTTTTCCCAATTCCAAGGAAGTGTACGGGGATTTCGAGGATCAGTTCTGGTGGTGGAAGATATTTCATGCGGCCCGCGAGAACTGGACCGTGCCGTCCGAGGGATGGGAAGCCGTGGACTGGGCCTTGTTCTCGGGCAATGACGAGGCCAACAAGGCGCTCGCCCGGCGCAAGATGGCGTACATGAAGGACCATGGCATTGCCCGCATGATCATGCCGGATTGCGGAGGCGGTTCCTATGGCTGTCGCAAGGGCATGGACAAACTGGAGCACGAGAATCCGGACAATTCCGTGGGCTTCCTCTATCTGTACGACTATCTGGTGGAACTCATTCGGGATGGCCGCATCCGACTGGACAAGTCCGTGCATGCAGGCAGGACATTCACCTTTCATGATTCCTGCAAGCATGGTCGGGAATTGGCGCGTCATTTCGGGCGCGGATTCTTTGACGAACCTCGTTGGATCATCAATCAGTGTGTTGACGAGTACGTGGAACTGAGCCCGAGCCGCGAGCGGAATTTCTGTTGCGGGGCTGGGGGCGGCATGTGGCCCATGCCCTATGAAAAGGAATCCGCCTGGCACGCCCGGTTCAAGTACGAGCAGATCAGGAGCAGCGGCGCGGACGTGGTTGTCGTGGGATGCTCCAACTGTCGCGATCAGCTCATGAGGCGCATTCCCAAATTCTATCCCGATGCGAATTACGAAGTGAAGTATCTGTGGCAACTGGTTGCCGAGGCCCTTGTCATCGAGCCGTGGGAATCGGAAGCGGTGGACAGGGCCGAACAGGAAGCGGAAGCGCAGTGGAAGCGGTTTGGCATGGAACCGATCGACTAGATGAACAGGAAGGGGCGCCCTTGGGGGCGCCCCTCTGACGTCGGTACAGGACGCGTGTCTACTTGACGCGACCTTCCTTCCATGCCTTGAGCAGTTTGTCGTAGTCCAGAGTCTTGCCCTGAGGCTTTTCATTGGCCAGCTTGGCCTTGGGAGCTCCGGGCTTGTTCAGCCAGTAGGACTCGTCCTTTTCCGGGTTCAGCTTGGGACCGCATTTGCCCAGCACGCCCGCGCGTTCGAGGCGCATCAGAATCTTGTCCTGTTCCTTGGCCAGATTGTCCATGGCGGTTTCCACGGTGACTTCGCCGGAAACGGCTTCACCGATGTTCTGCCACCAGAGCTGTGCCAGCTTGGGGTAGTCGGGCACGTTGGTGCCGGTCGGGGTCCAGGCCACGCGGGCCGGGGAACGGTAGAATTCCACCAGACCGCCCAGCTTGGGGGCGCGTTCGGTGAAGGACTTGTCGCGAATGTCGGAATCGCGGATCGGGGTCAGGCCCACATGCGCCTTTTTCAGGGACGTGGTCTTGGCCACGCAGAACTGTGCGAAGAGCCATGCCGCCTTGCGGCGATCCACCGGAGTGGACTTCAGGAACGTCCACGAACCGCAGTCCTGATAGCCGAGTTTCTGGCCTTCCTCCCAGTAGGGACCATGCGGAGACGGAGCCATGCGCCAGAGCGGAAAGCCCTTTTCATCCACGGTCATGTTGCCCTTTTCCCGGGATTCCACCAGAGAAGCGGTGAACGCGGTGTACCAGAAAATCTGCTGGGCCACGTTGCCCTTGGCCAGCGACGGCAGGGACTGGTAGAAGTCCATGCCCAGAGCGCCCGGAGGAGCATACTTGCGCAGCCATTCCATGTACTTGCGCAGGGCATACTTGGCTGCGGGGCTGTTGGTGGCGCCGCCGCGCGCAACAGTCGCGCCCACGGGACGGCAGTTTTCCACACGGATGCCCCATTCGTCCACGGGCTTGCCGTTGGGCAGTCCCTTGTCGCCGGCACCGGCCATGGACAGCCATGCGTCGGTGAAACGCCAGCCGAGGTCCGGGGCCTTCTTGCCGTAATCCATGTGGCCGTAGATGGCCACGCCGTCGATTTCCTTGACGTCGTAGGTGAAGAATTCCGCGATATCCTCGTACGCGGACCAGTTTTCGGGAACGCCCAGTTCATAGCCGTACTTGGCCTTGAACTTCTTCTTCAGGTCAGGGCGCTGGAACCAGTCGTAGCGGAACCAGTACAGGTTCGCGAACTGCTGGTCCGGAAGCTGGTAGAGCTTGCCGTCCGGGCCGGTGGTGAAGGACTTGCCCATGAAATCGTCGATATCCAGCGTGGGCAGGGTCACGTCCTTGGCTTCGCCCGCCATCCAGTCGGTCAGGTTGACCACGTGGCCGGAACGGAAGTGCGTGCCGATGAGGTCGGAATCATTGACGTAGCCGTCAAAGACATTTTCGCCGGACTGCATCTGGACCTGAAGCTTTTCGATGACGTCGCCTTCCTGAATCAGGTCGTGAGTGACCTTGATGCCGGTAATTTCGTGGAAGGCCTTGGCCAGAACCCTGGATTCGTACTCATGGGTGGGAATGGTTTCGGAAACGACCTTGATGTCCATGCCGCGGAAGGGCTTGGAGGCCTTGATGAACCACTCCATTTCCTTCATCTGTTCCGCCTTGCTCAGGGTGGAAGGCTGGAACTCCTGCTCGATCCATTTCTTCGCCGCTTTCTTGTATTGGGCATCGTCCGCAAAGCCGATGCCGGCGGTGGCGAGGAAGGCCAGAGCGAGCGTTCCCGTCAAGAGAACACGCCACAGTTTCATACGATCCTCCATCTGCTGAAAGTGAATCCTCTTCAACAAGCAACACCTAGTTCACAATCCGTCGGCTTTCGGTCCGGGGCTAGCCCCAGCGCAGCATGATCGCGATGAAGCAGACGGAAACAACCGTAGCAATCCACAGGCTGAAATCGGTCAGACCGAGCCAGGCCAGGTGAATGTATGCGCTGCCCAGCAGTCCCATGAAAAGTCTGTCCCCACGGGTGGTGACGATGGGCAGGAATCCCTTGCGCGCCACGGTGGGCACCATGACCTGCCAGATCGTCATGCCGATGAGCATGAGCATGATGAACGTGAAGAAACAGGCTGTCAGGGGCGTCCATGCCATCCATTCGAGATTCATGTCCGTACCTCCTTATACGCGGCCCAGAGCAAAGCCCTTGGCAAGATGATTGCGCACGAACCAGATGACCAGCGCACCGGGCACGATGGTCAGGATGCCAGCGGCGGCCAGAAGACCCCAGTCGAGGCCGGTCGCGCTGACCGTGCGGGTCATGGTCGCGGCAATGGGCTTGGCGTTGGTCGTGGTCAGGGTCCGGGCCAGAAGCAGTTCCACCCAGCTGAACATGAAGCAGAAGAACGCGGTCACGCCGATGCCCGCCCGAATCAGGGGGATGAACACCGTGGCAAAGAATCTGGGAAACGAATACCCGTCAATGAACGCGGTTTCATCGATCTCCTTGGGCACGCCCGACATGAATCCTTCCAGAATCCAGACCGCCAGCGGCACGTTGAACAGGCAGTGCGCCAATGCCACGGCAATATGCGTGTCAATGAGGTTGAACACGGAATAGAGCTGGAAAAAGGGAAGCAGAAAGACTGCGGGCGGAGCCATGCGGTTCGTCAGGAGCCAGAAGAACATGTGCTTGTCCCCGAGAAAGCTGAACCGGGAGAACGCATAGGCAGCGGGCAGGGCGAACAGCAGGGAGATGATCGTGTTGAGGGTGACGTAGATGATGGAATTGACATAGCCCATGTACCAGGAAGGATCATGGAATATCTTCAGGTAGTTCTGCAGGGTCGGGTCCTTGGGGTACAGGGAGAATGCCGCCATGATGTCCGCATTGGTGCGCAGGGACATGTTGAGCATCCAGTAGATGGGCAGCATGAGCAGGATCAGGTAGATGATCAGCCCTATGTAGCGTTTGCTTGTTTTCATGATTTCTCTCCGGTTCCGACGTTTTGCAGAGCCTGATAGAAGAGGAAGCAGAACAGCAGGATGATCAGGAAGTAGATCAGGGAAAAGGCCGCTGCCGGGCCGAGGTCGAACTGTCCCACCGCGATCTTGACCAGATAGATGGACAGGAACGTGGTGGAGTTGCCCGGCCCGCCGCCCGTGAGCACGAAGGGTTCCGCGTAGATCAGGAAGCTGTCCATGAACCGCAGCAGCAGGGCGATGGTCATGACCCCGCGCAGCTTGGGCAGCTGGATGTAGCGGAAAATCGCGAATTGCGATGCTCCGTCGATCCTTGCGGCCTGATAATAGGCCTCGGGAATGGCGCGCAATCCGGCATAGGCCAGCAGGGCCACAAGCGGCGTCCAGTGCCAGACCTCCATGAGCATGAGCGTGACCCAGGCGTCGTGTGCGCTGGCCGTATGGTCGAACGCGATGCCGGACGTATTGATGAAATATCCGAACAGGCCGATGTCCGGTCGGGTGAAGATGATCCAGATGGTGCCGATCACGTTCCACGGGATCAGCAGGGGCAGGGCCAGGAGTACGAGACAGAGGGATGCGCCCCAGCCTTTCTTGGGCATCATCAGGCCGATCAGGATGCCGAGGGGAATTTCGATCAGGAGCACGAGCCCGGAAAACAGGAGCTGGCGGTACAGGGCCTCGTGCAGCCGAGTGTCGTGCAGCACTTCCCGGAACCACTCCGAGCCCACGAAAAAGCGTTGTCCCGGTCCGAAGATGTCCTGAACCGAGTAGTTGACCACGGTCATCAGCGGAATGATTGCGCTGAAGGCCACGATGATGAAGACCGGGAGGACCAGGAACCAGGCTTTGTTGTCCTGCCATTTATCCATGCTGTTCCTCCTTGACCAGATAGCTGTCGCAAAAGAGCTTGGTGCGCTCGGCCGGAAAGTTGACCCAGCATGCGTCGGCCGGGATTTCCCTGCCTTCCGGCACCTTGGCCTTGAGCTTGTTGTCCCCGACCATGACCGTGGCGATGCGGCTGCTGCCTTCGTCGTCCACGTTGATCACGGTGCCGGGCACGCCGCCGTTCTTCTTTTCTCCGGCAATGTCCAGATACATGGGGCGGATGCCGATCTCGACCTTGCCCGCGTCTGCGGCCGCCTGTGCCAGATGTTCCGGCAGAGGCAGGGTTCCGCCGCTGAACACGGCGTTGCTGCCGTCGAGAGAACATTCGATCAGGTTCATGCCCGGGCTACCAATGAAGTAGCCCACGAAGGTGTGGGCCGGGTTTTCGAACAGGTCCTCGGGCGAGCCGATCTGGAGCAGCCTGCCGTCATACATGATCACGATGTTGTCCGCGAAGGTCATGGCCTCGGTCTGGTCGTGGGTCACGTAGATCAGGGTCAGGTTGAACTGCTTGTGGATTTCCTTGAGCTTGCGCCGGAGCTGCCATTTCAGGTGGGGGTCGATGACCGTGAGCGGTTCGTCGAACAGGATGGCCGCCACGTCCTTGCGCACCAGTCCGCGTCCAAGGGATATCTTCTGTTTGGCGTCCGCGGCCAGTCCTGCTGCGCGTTTGCCCAGAAATGGGGTCAGATCGAGCGTCTCGGCAACTTCCTTGACGCGCTGGTCCACTTCGGACGCCTTCACGCCCCGGTTGCGCAGGGGAAAGGCCAGATTGTCATAGACGGTCATGGTGTCGTACAGCACCGGAAACTGGAATACCTGAGCGATGTTCCGCTGTTCCGGCGGCAGCTTGCTCACGTCTCTGCCGTCGTACAGAATGCGGCCCTGACTCGGGGTGAGCAGGCCGGAAATGATGTTGAGCATGGTGGTCTTGCCGCAGCCCGACGAGCCGAGCAGGGCGTATGCGCCGCCGTCTTCCCAGGTGGTGTGGACTTCCTTGATGGCATAGTCCTCCGGTCCCTCGGGATTGGGCTTGTAGCTGTGCGCTATGTGTTCCAGTTCTATTTTCGCCATGAAAAAACCTCTCGCGCTTCGCTGTTCGGCCCCGGTTAATCCCGTTCCGGGTGCAGGACCAGATTGCCTTCCTCGTTGAACACGTAGAAATCGCAGGGCCGGACGTACATGGTGACCGAGTCTCCGGCCTTGCGGGAGCGGACGCCCTGTTCGTGGGCAACAAGGGATCGATTCCTGTAGTGGAAGTGGAGGAAGGTCTCGGAACCGTTGATTTCCGAGAGCTCGACCATGGATTCGATGCAGATGTCTTCCGGGGTCTGCCGGTCCAGATTGAAGTGGTGGGGCCGGATGCCGAACTGGTAGGTGCCGGGCTGCAATTCCGACAGGTGCCCGCTCAGGGGAAAATCCAGACCGATGCGCAGGTGTGCCCTGTTGTCGGCCACGTCCGCCCGAATGAAGTTGATGGGCGGATCGCTGAACACCTCGGCCACCTTCATGGTGGCGGGTTTCAGATAGACTTCCGAGGTGGTTCCGGTCTGCAGGATGCGGCCCTTGTCCATGACTACGATGTGGCCGCCGAGCATCAGGGCTTCGGTGGGTTCGGTCGTGGAATACACCACCACGGACTGGCGCTGGCTGAAGATGATCTGCAATTCGTCGCGGAGTTCCTCGCGCAGCTTGTAGTCGAGGTTGACCAGAGGTTCGTCAAGAAGCAGGAGGTTCACGTCCTTGACCAGAGCGCGGGCAATGGCGCACCGCTGCTGCTGGCCGCCGGAAAGTTCGGCCGGAAGCCGGTCCAGCATGTCGTCCAGATGCAGCATGGCCGAGGCCTCGCGTACGCGCCGGTCGATTTCGGGCTTGCTTGCGCCCGCTATTTTCAGGGGAGAGGCAATGTTGTCGTAGATTTTCAGGGAGGGATAGTTGATGAATTGCTGGTAGACCATGGCCACGCTGCGTTTTCGGACCGATACGCCGGTCACGTCCTCGCCGTCCGCCACGACCTTGCCGGATGAGGGACGGTCCAGCCCGGCCATGATCCGCATCAGGGACGTTTTTCCCGCCAGCGTCCTGCCGAGGATCACGTAACGCGACCCGGAATCCAGAGTCAGGTCCACGTCCGCCAGATGGACTTCCCCCGCCACCGTCTTGTTCACATTGACCAGTTCAAGCCCCATGCACACGCTCCAGTTGGTGAAAGCCGATGGTTGGCAACAGATTGTTCGAAATAGGTTACATTATGGTCGTAAACGCATAACATTTTCACGGGACTTTCTCAACCGAAAAGAAAAAAACATGCTCCCCTTTTCCTGTTTTTCTCATTTTTCATTCCCGCAATCCGTGTCGGCCACGAAAAATTGCACATCCGCCTGTTCCATGCGTTCCACGATGGGCTGCGGTGGCATCATGTCCGTGAACAGCGCGTCGATTTCCTCGATGCTGCCGAGACGGACCATGGCGTTTCGTCCGAACTTGGTGTGGTCCGTGACGAGAAACACCTTGCGCGAATTGTCGATGATGGCTCGGGCCGCGCGCACCTCCCGATAGTCGAAATCCAGCAGGGTGCCGTCCGCGTCGATGCCGCTGATGCCGATGATGCCGTAGTCCACCTTGAACTGGCCGATGAAATCCACGGCCGCTTCGCCCACGATGCCCCGATCCCGGTGCCGTATCAGACCGCCAGCCACGATGATCTCCGCATCCTCGTTGCCGCACAGGGTGGAGGCCACGTTCAGGTTGTTGGTGATCACCTTGAGTCCCTGATGCCGTATCAGCGCCCGGGCGACTTCCTCGGTGGTGGTGCCGATGTTGATGAACAGGGATGAGCGGTGGGGAATGTGTCTGGCCACCATTTCGCCGATGTGCCGTTTTTCCGTGCGGCAGAGCACCTTGCGGTTGGAGTAGTCCACGTTTTCCGTGCTGACGGCCGGACCGGCTCCGCCGTGGTAGCGCTCCACGAGTCCCTTGTGGCTCAGGGTGTTGATGTCCCGGCGAACGGTCTGGGGCGTGACGTCGAAATGCTCGGCCAGTGCCTGGATCGTGGCAAACCCGGATTCCTGAATCAGAGTGACCATTTCCTCGTGGCGATTCCTGACCGAGGCGTGTTTGGCCGTGTCGGGCTCGTGTGCGGCGAATTGAGAGGTTGAGTGCCCGGGCATTGTTGGAATGTCTCCTTGATGTTCGAATGTGAAAACAAAAAAGGTGATTTGTGATGCAAAAAAGAAAATTTATATGGCGAGAATCAAACAGACATGATAATGTACAGTCCAATATTGACTCGGCGCGCCAAAGGTTGTGTGTTTGGGTGACCATAGCACCCGTGTGGACATTAGACAATGTTCTTTACGCATATTCCTGTTTGTTCGCGCACAGGCTCTGATCGTGAAGAAGCAATTTTCATTGCATTGCGAAAGCGGCGAGCGCAATCCGAAAAGAAAATTCCGGGTGAACGCGAACTGTTCCGGGAAGGGAAGAATGGCTATCGAAGCAAGAGTGCTGATCATCGGCGGCGGAGTGACCGGAACCGGAGTGGCGCGAGATCTCGCGCTGCGGGGCGTTCCCTGTCTGCTGCTGGAAAAGCGCGACATCAATGCCGGGGCCTCGGGCGGCAACCACGGGCTGCTGCACAGCGGTGCGCGCTATGTGGCTTCGGACATGGAGGCTGCCGTGGAATGTCGCGAGGAAGGGGAGATTCTCAGGCGGATATCCCCGCAATGCATCGAGGACACGGGTGGTCTGTTCGTGGCCGTGCAGGGTGATGATGAAGATTATGTCGCCGATTTTCCATCCCTGTGCACTCGCAGTTCCATCCCCAGCCGCAAGCTCGATCCTGCCGAGGTCCGGGAGCTTGAACCTGCCTTGTCGGACAGGGTGATCGCGGCCTATGCGGTCGAAGATGCTGCCGTGGACCCGTTCATGCTTTCTCTGGACAATCTTTCCCATTCCCTGACCTTGGGCGGAAGCGTGCAGCGCAATGCCCGGGTCACGGCAGTGGAGACCGAAGGGGGGAGGATCAGGCGGGTTCGTTTCGTGGACGGGAATTCCGGGGCCGAGCATGTGGTGGAACCGGAGATCGTGGTCAATGCGGCCGGGGCATGGGCCGGGTTGGTCGCGGAAATGGCCGGGGCGCATATCGATCTGCTGTATTCCTCGGGCTGTCTGCTCGTGACGCAGGACCGCATTTCCCGGCGCGTGGTGAACCGGCTGCGCAAGGCTTCGGACGCGGACATTCTGGTGCCGGGCGGCACCGTGTCCGTGCTGGGCACCACGTCCGTGACCGTGGATCATCCCGACCATTGCCGTCCCACAGTGGAGGAGGCGGACCGCATCATCGAGGACGCCCGGGCCATGATGCCCATTCTGGAAACCACGCGCTACATCCGCGCCTATTCCGGGGTGCGGCCTCTGGTGCTGTCCGGTGACGCCGGGGACGCTCGCAGCGTGAGCCGTGGCTTTTCCCTCATTGATCACGCCCGCGACGGACTGGACAATTTCGTGACCATCACGGGCGGCAAGCTGACCACCTATCGGCTCATGGCCGAGCGAACTGCGGACATGGTCTGTGCCAAACTCGGCATTGATGCACCGTGCCGAACCAGAACCGAACCCGTGCCCGCATCTGCCATGGGCATGTGGACAGAGCCGGGCCGCGCGCCCAGAAACTGGGTGGACAGACGGGCCGAGGACGACCTTGTGCTCTGCGAGTGCGAAATGGTTTCCCGCAGCGTGGTGGATGCCATCATTGCGGAGCTGGGCGACATGCGCGGTCGATCCATGCTCAAGGCCATCGGCATGCGCAGCCGGGTGGGCAAGGGACCGTGTCAGGGCGGATTCTGCGGCCTGCGCATTACCGGGCACCTGTACGATCAGGGGCATCTTTCCGGCGACAGGGGCATTGCCGAACTCAAGGCATTCGTGGAGCGACGCTGGCGCGGTTTTTCCCCGATCCTGTGGGGATTGCCGCTCATGCAGGCCGATCTTCAGGAAGCCTTGTATTGCGGCATGCTCGATATGGAGCTTGCCCGGCCCGAATATTTCGAATCGGAGGACGGGGAATGAGCAGCGGGGAGCGCGTCTACGACGTCATGGTCATCGGCGCGGGATTCGCGGGCATGGCAGCCGCCCTGTTCGCTGCCTCCCGGGGCAGGTCCGTGGCGTTGGCCGGCTCCACCGGAGGCATTGATTTCAGCACCGGTCTGATCGATCTCATGGGCGTGCATCCCGTGGAACAGGGACGACGCTGGGATGATCCATGGGCCGCGATCCGGGCTGTTGTCCGGGATTGTCCCGAGCATCCCTACGCCCTTGTGCCGGAAGCGCAGATTCGCATTGCCCTGAAACAGTTTTCGGATTTTCTCGCGGAGCAGGGGCTGCCCTATGTCGGCGACCATGACCGCAACATTCCGGTCATCACGCCTGCCGGGACCGTGAAACGCACGTTTTTCACCCCGGCTTCCGCGCATGCCGGGACCGTGGCCTTTGAGGAAAAGGCTCCGACCTTGCTGGTGGATTTTCATGGTCTCAAGGGATTCAGCGGCGCACAGATCGTGGAGAATCTCGGGCCGCAGTGGCCTGATCTGCGTACGGTACGAATCGATTTCCCGGGTGGCCGCGGCGAATTGTATCCCGAGCACATGGCCTGGACCATGGCGGATCCGGCCCGGAGGGAGGAGCTGGTGAAACATCTTGCCGAGCATGTCGGCAATGCCTGTTTTATCGGTTTTCCTGCGATTCTCGGTCTGATTGATCCCATGAAAATCATTCACCATCTCGAGTCGTTGACAGGACTTCGAATATTTGAAATTCCTACACTGCCGCCGTCCATCGCAGGTACTCGGCTGCGGGCCGCTTTCGATCGCGGGTTGCCCGGGCTGGGTGCGGACACCTTTTCCCAGAAAATGGTGATCCAGGGGGAACGTGAGGACGGCGGCACCTTTCTTTTTCGCGTCGGCAATGAACGACACAACCTGTCCGTGCGTTCCCGGGCCGCAATTCTGGCCACGGGTCGCTTTTTCGGCAAGGGGCTCCGGACGGACAGGAAAAAGGTCTTCGAACCGATCTTCAACCTGCCCGTGATTCAGCCGCAAGCCCGTACCGATTGGCATCAAGAGCGGTTCTTCGATGCGCAGGGACATCCCGTGAACATGGCCGGAGTGCAAGTGGACGACTGCATGCGTCCCTTGAACGACTCCGGGAAATCGGCCTACGGCAATCTGTACGCTGCCGGGGCCGTATTGGCGCATCATGACTGGATGCGCATGAAATGCGGGGCCGGATTGGCCGTGGCCACCGCATACAAGGCTGTTGCCTGCATGGCCGAATCCGGCTGATTGTCCGGGGTTGGCCTTTGTCGGGCGGCCGGACCGGGTCGCCCCTGATCCATGTCAGGAGGGGGTATGGATTCTTTCACTGTCGGCCTGTTTCTCTCCCTGATGATCTGCCTGATCGGAACCGTTTGGCGCGTGGCCGGATGGTTTCGGGGACGGGCTGGCGATTCCGGTCCGGAATCCCTGCGACCGGGCCGATTCCTTTCGATTTCGTTTTCCGCGATTTCCTCGTTCCTTTTCGATATCCTTCTGCTTCGCCGCACCGCCCGGACCGGGCCCATGCGTTGGCTGGCGCATTCCCTGATCCTTTTCGGCTTCATGGGGTTGCTGTTGTTCCATGCCCTGGACGGGGTTGTCACGGCATCCCTGTTTTCCGATTACGAATCCACGCTTGATCCGTGGCAGTTCCTGCGCAATCTGTTCGGCGCGCTGGTGCTGTTCGGGGTGGTTTTGGCCGCGGTGCGCCGGTTGGCGGACACGCGGCTTCGGGCCTTGTCCCGGTTTCAGGATTGGGCGCTCCTGCTTGTTGTCGGGGGTATTGTGGTGTCCGGCTTTTTTTGGAAGCGTCCAAGATCATGTCCGAGGCCGTGTACGACCGCATGATCGCGGAATATTCCTTTCTTGATGATGCGCGGGAAATGGAGGCGCTTCGGGCCTTCTGGGCCCGGGAATACGGCGTGGTCTTTTCCGTGACCCCCCAGGATTCCCCGGAATTCCTGAATCTGGGAAAGGCGGTCGACGCGGACAATTGTGCCTCCTGTCATTCCGATACTGCATCGGCCTTTGTTTCCCGCAGTCTTGCTTCGGGACTGTTCTTTACCGCCCGGGCCATGAACACGAGCCGGGCCGATCTGGTGTTCCGGCATGTGCATCTCGGCCTGTGCTTTCTGGGGTTGGCACTGCTGCCGTTCGGCAAATTCTTTCATCCCGTGGCGGTTTCGGCGAATCTGCTGGTTCGGCAGGGGAAACATGTGGCCGAAAGGGCGGAATCCTCGGGGATTGGCTCGGGAGTGGGGCTTGATGCCTGTTCCCGGTGCGGGGAATGCAGCCTGCATTGCAGCGTTGCGCCCGTGTTTGCCGTGTTGGGCAATGCGGATATCCTGCCCTCGGAAAAACTGCGTTCGCTGAATAGGCATGCTGTGGACGGACTGGATGGACGCGCATTGGAACTGTTCGCCGAAGGTAGCCGCATTTGCACGGAATGTCTGCGCTGTACGGATATCTGTCCGTCCGGCATGGATCTTCAGTCCTTGTGGATGGCTTCACGGGAGCATTTGGCTCAGGGGCGCACTGCCGGGCCGAATGCGGAAATTCGCATGGGGCATCCCAAGGGGTGGGCCACGGCGTTCATGGAAATGGGCGAATTCGAGGCCGAGCGTACAGGCGGGGACGGGCTGGCCGACAGGGCGGAATCCTACTGGGCATGCGTGCAGTGCACCACCTGCACTAGCGTGTGTCCGGTCGTGGCCGTGAGCAGCGACCCGACGCGCGATCTCGATTTCACGCCGCAGCAGATCATGAATCTCCTGCGCATGGGACTCAAGGATCAGGCCTTGGGCGTGCGCATGGTCTGGAGCTGCACCACCTGCTACAAGTGTCAGGAGCATTGTCCGCAGAACATTCCCGTGGCGGACGTGCTGTACGAGCTCAGGAACGTGGCTGCGGCCCGGCTTCGGGAACAGCGGGAAAAGAGGGAAGGGCGATGAAGTACGCATATTTTCCCGGTTGCAAGGTCGCTCATCATCTGCCCCAGTACGGTCTGTCTGTGGAAAGCGTGTGCCGTGCCCTTGATATCGAGCTGGTGCACATCGAATTCAACTGTTGCGGCTGGCCCGTGCGGCATGAGAGCTTCGAGGCGTCCATCTATTCCGCGGCGCGCAACCTTGCCTTGGCCGAGGACGCGGGCCTGTCGATTCTCACGCCGTGCAAATGCTGTTTCGGCAGTCTCAAGCATGCGGTTTCCCGACTTGCCCATGGCGGTCGGCTGGCTGGGGGCACGGCGGAGTTGCTGGATCGGGACGGGCTTTCTCTGCCGGACAGGCCCGAAGTGTTTCATCTGCTCACGGTGCTGGCGAAGCATGTGGGCATCGATACGCTCAGGGGCAGGGTATCGCGTCCCTTGGCCGGGCTGGCCGTGGCCTGCCATTACGGGTGTCATGCCTTGCGGCCCGGGGATGTGACCGGATTCGACGATCCGCTTGCTCCCACGATCTTCGAGCGCGTGGTTGCGGCGTTGGGCGCCGAGCCCGTGAACTGGGATTTGCGGCTGGAGTGTTGCGGTCATCCGTTGCGCGGCAGGGACGACGTGATTTCCGAGGCCTTGATGCGGCGAAAGCTGGAGGACGCGCAAACAGCCGGGGCGCAGATCGTGGCCACGGCATGCACGTATTGCCAAATGCAGTTCGACACGGAACGCGACCGGCTGGACTGGCGCGACCCCTTGCGGTCCGCACCACCTGCCGTGCTGATCTCCCAGCTTGTCGGGCTGGCTTTGGGATTGGATTCCGACTGTCTCGGACTGGGGAAGAACCGCATTCCCTTCGATTTTTCCGGGTTTTAGGGATTTCGGCTTTATGCTATGGACTCGAAATCGAACCGTTGTGTCGCCCCGAGGCGGCCCATGCGAGCACAAGGAGACGAAATATGGCGAAATACGTGGGAGCCGTGGATTCCGGGACCACCAGCAGCCGATTCATCATTTTCGATGAACAGGGCAGGATAGTGGGGCTGGATCAGAAGGAGCACGAGCAGATATATCCCAGACCGGGCTGGGTCGAGCATGACCCCATGGAGATATGGAATAATACCCGCGAGGTGATTCGGGGCGCATTGACCAAGTCCGGGCTCAAGGGATCGGACCTTGCGGCCATCGGCATCACCAACCAGCGCGAGACCACGGTGGTCTGGGATCGCAATACGGGCAAGCCGTTCTGCAACGCCATTGTCTGGCAGTGCACCCGTACCCATGAGATATGCAAGGAACTCATGGCCGACGGCGGACAGGATCGGTTTCGCGACAAGACCGGTCTGCCTGTGGCGACATATTTTTCCGGCCCCAAGATCAAGTGGATTCTGGACAACATCCCCGAGGCCAGAAGTGCGGCCGACCGAGGGGACGCCATGTTCGGCACCATCGAGACATGGATCATCTGGTGGCTCACGGGGGGGCCCAAGGGCGGGGCGCATGTCACGGACGTGACCAATGCCAGCCGAACCATGCTCATGGACCTGCGCACTCTGGAATGGGATGAGGAAATCATGAAGATCATGGGCGTGCCTGCACAGGGGCTGCCGCGCATCGTGCCTTCCTCGGACGAGAATACGTGGGGGCCGACGGCCGAGGATGGACCGTTCGGCGCGCGCGCGCCGGTATGCGGGGCCGTGGGCGACCAGCAGGCCGCTCTGGTGGGCCAGACCTGCTTTGCTCCGGGCGAGGCCAAGAACACCTACGGCACGGGCTGTTTTCTGCTCATGCATACCGGCCACGAGCCCATCAAGTCCGAGCATGGTCTGGTGACGACCTTGGCCTACCAGTTCAGCGGGCGCAAGCCGTCCTATTGTCTGGAAGGCTCCATCGCCATTGCCGGCGCTCTGGTGCAGTGGCTGCGCGACAATCTGCGCATGTTCGATTCCGCGCCCCAGATCGAGGACCTCGCCCGCAAGGTCGAGGACACGGGCGGCATGTACATCGTGCCTGCATTTTCCGGGCTGTATGCCCCGTACTGGCGGCCGGACGCGCGCGGAGTCATGGTTGGTCTGACCCGGTACATCAACCGCAATCACATTGCCCGGGCCGTGCTGGAAGCCACTGCGTTCCAGACCAAGGACATTGTGGAGGCCATGAACAGGGATTCCGGCGTGGAGCTCAAGACGCTCAAGGCCGATGGCGGCATGGTGTTCAACGAACTGCTCATGCAGTTCCAGTCCGATATTCTGGATGTGCCCGTGGTGCGGCCCAAGGTGGCGGAAACCACCTGTCTCGGCGCTGCCTATGCCGCAGGCATTGCCACGGGATTCTGGTCCGGACGCGAGGAGTTGTACAACAACTGGAAGGAAGACAAGACCTGGAATCCGGACATGGAGGAGCGCAAGCGCGCCTTCTTGTACGCGGGATGGAAAAAGGCCGTGGAGCGGACCTACGGCTGGGTCGAATAGAAGAAAGAAATTTGCAGGAGCGAAAAGCGCCCGGCATGTGATGTGCCGGGCGCTTTTTTCATATTTCCAGTTGCATGGGCAGATGGCGGATGCCGTTGTGTTCCTGCATGGAGTCGGTGGGGTGGAAGCCGAATCTGCGGTAGGCCTTGACGGCATTGGGGGAAGCATTGACCGTGACTGCCGCCAGCGTCGGATTGATTTTTCGCAGCAGGGAAACCGCGTGATCCAGAAGCGTTTTGCCGAGGCCCGATCGTTGGCAGGCGCCGTCCACGAAAAAGAATACGATATGACTGTTGTTTCGGAGCTCCATGATTCCGGCCAACCCTTCTCCGGTTTCGCAACCAAGCAGTATGTTGCCCGAAGCCAGTCGTTCGCATGCCGCTTCCGCATTGGCGTATTTGCGGAATTCCCGGCTGCCTTCCGAAGAGAATTCCGGTGCAACGAATTCATCGAATACGCGGAGCACCAGAGCCATGGCCTGTTCCGCATCTTTGGCTGTCAGTCGTCTGAAGCATGGCTTTGTGGTCATGTCAGTCCCCCAGTTGCAGAATTTCCAGAAGTTCGTCCCGTGTCAGCTCAATGGGATTTCCCTTCATGGAACTGGCGTTGCCCGCCTTTTCCGCCAGATTGGGGAAGTCCTTTTCCGTTACGCCCATGGCGCTCAGTCCGGGGATGTTCATGTGCAGGCAGAGCTGCTTGATTCGGGCGATGCCGTCTTCAGGCGTTGCATCGGCAGTGTTCGTGAGGATGCGAGCAACCTCGGCATAGCGTGCAAGGGCCGGACTGTTCGGCATGCGTTCCCGGAGCGCGCGGATGTTCACGGCCATGACGCCGGGAAGCAGGGCCGCGCAGATCGCGCCATGCGGGGCGTGGAATTCCCCGCCGAGCGGAGCAGCAAAGCCGTGCGCTGCGCCGAGTTTGGCATTGGCCAACGCCATGCCCGAAAACAGGCTGGCGACAGCCATGTCCTCCCGAGCCGCAATATCGTCGCCGTGGTCGAAGGCCTGTTTCAGGGAACGTCCGGCCCGGACAAGCCCTTCCCGGCACAGTCCGTCGGTCAGGGGTGTTGCCGCGTGGGTGACGAACGCTTCCAGAAGCTGGGTCAGGGCATCCATGCCCGTGGCTGCGGTCACGCTCGGCGGCACGTCCAGCGTGAGTTCCGGGTCCACAAGTACGATGTCCGGGATCATGGCTGGCGAGCGCAGACTGACCTTGACCTGATGTCGGGGCGACAGCAGTACGGCGTTTGCCGTGACTTCCGCTCCCGTGCCCGAGGTCGTGGGCACGGCAATGCACGGAGCAGGGCGGCTGGTCAGCGGAAGTCCCTTGCCCACCACTTCCAGATAGTCAAACAGGTCGCCGGGATTGGTCAGGAGCGCGGCAAGAGCCTTGCCCGTGTCCAGCACGCTGCCGCCACCCACGGCGATCACCATGTCGTTCGATTCGGCCTTGGCCTGCCGTGCGGCCTTGATCAGGGAATCCGTATTCGGCTCTTCCGCAACCGGGATGGTGAGGGGAATTTCAATGGTTGAGCGCAGCTTTTTGATCAGCGCCTGATGTCGTTCCGGCTTCGATCCGGTCACGAGACAGGCTCGTTGCCCGAGTTCGGCAGCCTGTTCAGGCAGATCGGACGCTGCACCGGGGCCGAAAAGAATTCTGGATGACGTGGCGAATGAAAAGTGCATGGTTTCTCCTTGCAATGCGCGTAACTCGCTGAATCCTGTACCATTGCGGAGGGTTGACGGCAACAGGGGCAATGAAAAAGCCCCCGGAACGGGGGCTTGTCTGCTTTCTAGGAACGAGGGCGTCTGCGCCTGCGGCGTCTTGGCCTTGGCTTGGGCTCATCGTCTGCCGGAGCGGCTTGGGCCTGTCTGGGGGCAGGTTTGGGAGCGGGCTTCTGCTGTCCCTCGGACTGCTTCCGGGGCTGTTTGGGAGCCTGCTCCCCTGATTTCTCCAGCTGTTTCGGCTCGGTCTTTTGCGGCTGTGGTTTCTGCTGCGGTTTCTCGGGCCTGGATTCGGCCGGAATCTTGGACTCCTGCGGCTGGGGCTGACTCTTTTCGCTTTTGGGTTTCGGCTTTTTGCGTCTGGCCTTGCGTTTTTCCTCGGTCTGGGAGGGCTTGGGGGTTGGTGTGCTTTCCGGCTGCTGGGGAAGGGCATGCAAGGTATGCTGATACAGTTCGTCCAGCAGGATGGCGAGCAGAAATGCGGTGTCCGGGTCTTCGCCGAAACGCTTCGCCATGTCCTTGTAGCGGGAAATGCGTTCGCGTTCGATGGGTTTCACGGCCCGGTTCTTCTTTTCAAGCAGGGCCGTGAGTCGGGTTTCGGCCAGCTCGGCAACGTCCTTGTCCGTGGGAATGGATTTTTCCACGAAATCGATGCCGAATTTGACGCCGATGCGTCCGAGTTCCGCCTTCTGGATCACGTCCACAAGGGTGTAGACCGTGCCAGAGGCTCCGGCGCGGCCTGTGCGGCCAGCCCGGTGAATGTAGGATTCCGGGTCCTCGGGCGGTTCCATGAGAAAAACGTGGGACAGTTCGTGAATGTCGATGCCTCGTGCTGCCACGTCCGTGGCCACCAGAAAGCGGAGTTGGCCGGACTTGATGCGTGCCAGCACCTTTTCGCGCTTGCTCTGGGTCAGGTCGGACGAAAGTCCTTCGGCGTCATAGCCGAAGTTCTTGAGAACCTGGGTGATGAACTCCACGTCCCGTTTCGTGTTGGAAAAGATGATGGCCGAGGTCGGGTTTTCCGTTTCGATGAGTCGAACCAGATTCCGTTCCTTGCCCATGGCCGGAACTTCGCAATACACGTGCTCGATGTTGGCCACGTGCACCTGATCCCCGGACAGGCTGAGCATTTTCGGGTTGTCCTGAAACTGCTCGGCAAGGCGCAGGACTGCGTGCGGATACGTGGCCGAGAACATGAAGGCGCCGAACAGGCGTTTGGGCAGGTAGCGCTGGATTTCCTTCATGTCCGGGTAGAAGCCTACGGACAGCATGCGGTCGGCCTCGTCGAAGATCAGCACTTGCAGCTTGTCCAGCGTCAGGTTGCGCTTCTCCAGATGGTCGAGAATGCGGCCCGGTGTGCCGACCACCAGATGCGCGCCCTCGTTGAATGCGTCGATCTGGGGCTTGTAGCCAACGCCGCCGTAGACTTCGACAACGCGCAGGCCGTTTTCTCCGGCAAGGGTGCGCGCTTCCTGTCCCACCTGATGGGCCAGTTCGCGGGTGGGCACCAGAATGAGGGCCTGACAGTGCGGTTTGGCCGGGTCGATCTTGTGGATGAGCGGAAGCACGAATGCGCCGGTCTTGCCGCTGCCGGTCCGGGCCTGAACCATGACGTCCTTGCCCTGAATCAGGTAGGGCAGTGCCTTTTTCTGTACGGGCATGAGGTCGTTCCAGCCCGCTCGTTCGCATGCTTCCAGAAGCGGTGCGGGCAGGGTCTCGAAGGACACCTCGGGAAGAAGGTCGAGTTGTTGTTCGGATTCGGTTGGGCCGATTCCGTTTTCTTGTGATTGATCGTTCATTTGGTTCCTTTAGTATAATGCATATACGGTCCGATGGCTCGGACACTGCTTTGTAACATGGTTTTACCGGGAAATACTATCTTGTCCCGGAGAAATGCGCAAATCCGGATTGAAATCACATGTAGCGTGTGCGGATTTGCCTGAACAGATCGGGCTTGCGGTCGTACTGGTGCACGATTGTCGCCTTGCTGCCGCTGTCGTTGAGAACATCGCCGTCGGCATCCGTTTCCGGTTCGCCTTTTTTGTAGGCCAGCGTTAGAATCGGGCCGGAATTGTCGTGCTGCGAACATTGCAGCAGCCGATTGTGCACGATGTGGTTGTGCACGCCCTGGTCATAGCCGTTCATTCCCTTGCCCGGCGTGAAGGGAAGCAGAAGTTCGGTCAGCACGTCCAGATATTGGAGCATGGTCTCGCGGTCCGCCAGCGTGGTTCCCGAACAGGAAATGTTGCGTTCGCGAAGCGTTTTCCATGCCGATTCGCCGAGGTGGCCGCTTATCCAGCGGGAGGCGTACGGACACGCACCGATGGTCATGCGTCTGTCTTCCAGTGTGACGTTCAGGCCTGCGCCCCAGGCATGGGAGAAAGGGTCGCTCTGAAAGATGACGTCCCGTACGTCGGAAAGGAGAATGCGCCCATTGCATTCCGGATGGGCGGCCAGATAATCGCGGTACAGGAAATAGCGCCATGCATTGTACGGCACGTGGCCAGCCCTGTCCGGACGGTCAAAGGGAATGACTTCCGCCCCGAGTTCCTCCATGCATTTCAGATCACGGGTCGTGTTCGAGACGAACAGCACGCACCTGCCTTGAAAACCGCTTTGCGCAAGAGAGACGAGAAACGGGCGTACATCACCGCAGTGGTATCCGGCGGCAAGGCCGAGGACGAGATCGTTTTCGGCCATGATCAGGAGCTGAACTGTTCGTTGAAAATGCGTTCCTCCAGAGAGTGTCCCGGATCGAACAGCAGCATGGCACAGGGATTGTGTTTTTCCTGAACCGTGACCCGGATTACATTTCGTGCTTCGAAGGAATCCGCGGAAACGCCGACCGGACGTATTTCCGGTTCCAGTATGTCGAACTGGACCGTGGCCGTGTGCGGAAGCAGGGCTCCGCTCCAGCGTCGGGGCCGGAACGGGCTGACCGGGGTCAGGGCCAGCACGTTGGACCCGAGCGGAATGATCGGGCCGTGTGCGGAAAGATTGTAGGCCGTGCTCCCCGCCGGGGTGGACACCATGATGCCGTCGCAGACCAGCTTTTTCAGTCGAACCCTGCCGTTCACGCTGACACGGATATGTGCGGACTGCTGAAATTGGCGGTTCAGGGCCACTTCATTGAATGCCAGTGCACTGAATATTTTGCCGTCCACTGTTTCCGTATACATTTCCAATGGGTGGAGGCTGTGCGCCTCGGCCGCATTGATCCGTTCCAGCAGGTTGTCCTCGCTGTAGGAATTCATGAGGAAGCCGACAGTGCCCCGGTTCATGCCGTAAATGGGCACACCAAGGCGCAGATGGACATGCATGGTGTGCAGCATGGTGCCGTCGCCGCCGAGCACGACGATGGCCTGAGCTTTTTCCACGGGGACGAAATCGTAGCGTTCACTGAGACGGGCAAGGGCCGAGTCGGCGCGTTCCGTCCCGGAACTGATGCAGGCTATGCGGGAAATGGTCATACCGGGTTTTTCTCTACTCGGGTTGCCCGGGAAGGTAAAGCCCGGAAAAAGGGGAGTTTTGCCTGAACTGTCACAATAGATCGGCACAGAATGCCCGTTTGCCAATGGCTTGTCCGGTATCATCGCGCCGTTGCTAACGAAAATTTTGAAAAAAATGAAATTTCCTGTTGACACCGGCACGGTTTTTCCGCAGATTGACTTTCCCAACGACGTGGGGCTGTAGCTCAGTTGGGAGAGCGCTTGAATGGCATTCAAGAGGTCGTGGGTTCGATTCCCTCCAGCTCCACCAAAAAAATAGAAACAACCACTCAAGGTCTGTCTTGAGTGGTTGTTTTTTTCTTTTGTGGAAATGGGTATACACCGAGGTATACAAATGAAATCTGAAGGTTTAATTTAGAAGCAATCGTGATTCTGAACTTCAAAGTAGATTGTATCAGGGATATCAGTTTCCCAGTCAATCAGTCCTTCAAACTCTCCAGAGTCTGGGTTCAAAGCGTATGTGAAACGTCCCCCAACTTGAATTTCATTTACTACTTCATCGTTTTCAACCTTTTCCCAATAGAAGACCTCTTTGGTTTCGTCATCTTTATACCATGAATCTGGATCGCTATAGCTAATGTTGGCTGTATATGTGATTAGGCTATCAGCTGAAAATATTATATATTCGTCGTCAGCTTCCTCAATAAAGAAGTTGATTAAGTCGACTTGATTAACCTCGACTGAATCCACGTATTCATCGGGGACATCGGTTGCCATGAATCCATGGTTGGGAAATCGCTCTTCGAATAGTTCCCGTATCGGAGAGAAGTGCTGTTCTATCACCGCATGGGCTTTGCGAAGTCTAGCGGCTTCAACTAGCATTTTTTCAATGTGGGAGAAGAAGGGGCCAGACTCTAGAAAAAATGTGCATTTTTTTTCATCTTTGAAGGCCTTTTGCCAGCCTTTATCTCTTGAGATTACGTGGTACTCTTCATCAAAGAAAGCCTTCGTGGATTCAATTGCAAAGGCGTCGGGGAATTCATTTTTCTTTTGTTCTTTATTTTCAAAAGGCGGCTTCAACGAAAAATAATCGTTAAAGACGTTAGTGCTTCTTTCGCATGCCAATGGTATTATTGTAACATCTAATAATTGTTTGAATTCTTCATATTCTTCAATTACTCTGGAGATCAAACTGTTTTTGCTTTCTCTGCTCTGAAAAAAAATCACCATAGCTTTAATCGGCTCTAGATTGGACACAGCAATTGCGGGGGTGTTGTCGAATTGTTTTTTGATGGAAGCAAAGGCCTTTTTCGCCTGTTGGGTAAGGTGGTTTTGAATTTCTCTGTCCACCACTTCAGGTATATATACTTCAATGAGTCCGTCGGCATGGAGTTGCTGTAACAGTAGGTTCTTCCTGCTTTTCCAGTCGAATTTTTGTTCGAAAAAAAATGTAGTGTCGAAAACAGCTTTCATGATTGATATTCCCGCTATGCACTTCGAAGTTATCAGGTAATCCTCTTATTTCAGGCCCCTTAGAAATGGGAAGATTACCGGAGGATTACCGTGACAACGTTTTCAGTGCAAGTTGTCACTCGAAATGAGAAAATCGCCCACCTGAAATGAGAAATTTCGGGTGGGCGATTCTTTTTTTCGAATATACCCGCGTTATGCGGGGTAGGTCAGGTTTTCGTTTTGAATGTCGGTGAGTACTTCGCGGAGATATTTATCGGCTTCATGTTTTGCCTTGGCAAGGTCCATGAACGTGCAGTTGCCGCATTCGACGGGCGAGGCGCCGGGGATTTTGCCTTCGAAATCCGCCATGAATCGGAACAGTTGCCGGAGGAGAGGGACGATTTCCTCCGATTCGTGATCGCTGCCGAGCAGCAGATAGAAGCCGGTCATGCAGCCCATTGGGCCGAAGTACACGATTTTCTGTCCGTATTCGGAATGGTTCCTCAGGAAGGTTGCCGCAAGATGCTCGATGGCATGGGCGGCCGCCGAAGAAAGTGCGGGTTCGTTGTTCGGTTCCTTCATTCGGATGTCGAACGTGGTCACTGTCGCGTTGCCGAGGGTGTCCTTGCGGGAGACGTAAACGCCTCGCTTCAGCTTCGTGTGGTCGATTTGAAAGCTTGCAATCCGTTTCATTTTCGTGCTCCTCAATTCATGCTTTGAAGTATTCCAAGCGCCATTCTGACGGAACTTTCCGCAGCCTTGTTCAGGCTGTTTTCGTAGACGGACTTGTTGTCCGTATCGCGAATCCTGTCCGAGATGGAGCGGATCAGGATGAACGGGATGTCAAAGAGAAATCCGGTCTGTGCGATGGCGGCCCCTTCCATTTCCACGGCCATGGCTTCGGGAAATTTTTCCGCCAGAAAGGAGATGTGCTGCGGCGTGTGAACAAAGGTGTCGCCCGAAAGGATGGCTCCCTGATGCACCGCCACGTTCGTATCGCCCAACTTGACCTTGCCCGCTATGCGCAGGAGGTTGCTGTCGGCCTTGTAATTCGCCGGCATTTGCGGAATCTGTCCAAGTTCGTATTGAAATGCCGTTGCATCGGCATCGAAGTGCCGGACCTCGGAGGATATGACCACGTCGCCGACGTTGACTTCATTGGAGAAGCCGCCAGCCACCCCGATGTTGATGAGGTAGTTCGGCTTGAATTTTTCCAGCAGCAGGGTTGCGCCCACTGCGGCGTTTACCTTGCCTATGCCGCACCGCGACAATATGACCTCGATTCCGTTGATTTTTCCGACATGAAAATCGAATTGACCGATTCGCATGTCGCTTCTTTGATCCAGTTGCGCGGTCAACTGGACGAGTTCTTCGTCCATGGCCGCGATTATGCCTATTTTCATGAATGACTCCTGCGCCAGACTTGGCGAATTGGCTTGCACAATAGGGTGGAGTCGATTAGTAAGTAAAATTAATATTACTACGCATTTTGATTAGTTTTAATGATGTATATGGAGAAAAGCATGCTTCCTGATTTCAACAGGTTGAAGGTGTTTTATCATGTGTACGGCCAGCAGAGCAGCACGGAAGCGGCCAAGCGACTGCACATTACGCAATCCGGTGTCAGTCAGCATTTGAAGAAGTTGGAGGAGGAGCTTCAGACCGCTCTGTTCACCCGGGTCAACAGGCGATTGGTCCCCACGGCCGCTGCCCACAAGCTGTATGCCATTGTCGAGGATTTCATGACCCGGCTTGAAGGTGGTGTTCGGGATCTCAACGCGGCACTTGAAACACCTTCCGGCGAACTTCGCATTGGCGTTCCCGCCGAGTTCGGGAAAAGATACATGCCAAAAATCGCGGCATCGTTTCGTCGTCAATATCCGAATGTGACGTTCAACCTTGAGCTGGGCGATCCGAACCATCTGTTCGGCAAGCTTTCCAGAGCCGAGCTTGATTTTGCGTACATCGACATCCTGCCGATTTTTCTGAATACGCCGGGCGGTCGGGCCGCCTATGATATCGTGCCGATTCTCAGGGAGGAATTCGTTCTGGCCTGCTCCAGAAAATACTATGAGGAAAATGTGCGCGGAATTGATTACAATGATTTGGTCAAACTTCAGTACATTGGGTACAAGAAGGACCTTGCCCTGTTCCACAGCTGGTTCAGGCTGCATTTCGAAAGTACGCCTCCAGCTTTGAACATGGTGTTTGTTGCGGATAACACCGGGGCGATCATTTCAGCCATTGAAGCGGATATGGGCCTTGGGGTCATTGTCAGCCATTTCATCAGCGAACAGATCGCAAACAGGTCGATTGTCACCATTGCAGCATCGGGCGGCAGACTGGAAAACACCATTGCGTGCGTCCAGTTGAAGAACAAGGCGGAGACTCTCACGGAAAGGCGGTTCAAGGAACACCTTCACAATGAACTGGGAATGGTTTCCAACCTTCGGCTGCTCGACGTCGAATAGGCGGATTCCACATGAGCCTGTATTTTTCGGGAAACGTCCGGGGAAGGCGTTTTCGTCAACTGATCAGGTCATGGAGACAAACGGAACAGGAGGATATGTCGTGAAACATTCCGGGGCGTGCCTTTGTGGCAGAGTTCGTTTCGAAGTTGATGGGGTTTTCGAGAGTTTCTATCTTTGCCATTGCGAACGATGCCGAAAGGATACCGGATCGGCTCATGCCGCAAATCTGTTTTCCGCTTCCGCAAGACTCCGGTGGTTGTCGGGTGAGGGGTGCATCAGGACCTTCGATTTCAATTCCACCGGTCATGTCAGGAGTTTCTGCACTGTTTGCGGGTCGGCGCTTCCCAACGTGCAGATGGATGGGGCCCTGCTGGTCGTGCCTGCCGGGAGCCTTGACACCGATGTGCCGATCCAGCCTCAAGGGCACATCTACTGTTCGAGAAAGGCCAACTGGGATACGGCATTGGAGGCTGTGCCCAGGTTCGAGGAACTCCCGGAAGAGGAGTGAATCGGAATCGCGATTCTTTTCGGATTTTTGACTGAATGACACGGGCCGCCCCGATCGGGGCGGCCCGTGTCTGTGGGAATGGATCAATTGTTTGCGGCTTTTGCAAAGGGTTGCACGTCTTCGTCCACTGCGTATTCGGCACCGGCCTCCGCATCGTAGCAGGTAAGCCCGCAACGCAGACAACGGCTGGCTTCCTTGCGGGCCGCCTCGAAGGAAATGCCGCCCTTGACCTCTTCCTTGAACGTGGACTTGCGCTCCTCGATGGATATTTCCGGCACCTTGATGCGCGGAATGGTGTAGGTGATGTGCACGTCCTTGAGAATGGTTTCCGGAATGACGCGGAGCTGGGGCTGCTCCGGGGCCGGGATTTCCCCCCGGGTCACGAGGAAGTGGATGGCGCGAGCCGCGCGGCGACCGTCCGCAACGGCCTGTATCACGTAGTTGCGCCCGGTGTGCACCTCGCCACCGGCAAACACGTGCGGGATGCTGGTTTGCAGGGTGATCGGGTCGACCTTGACGCCTCCGGTCTTCCTGTCCATTTCGAACAGGGGCGCGCCGGTTTCATCCACGAATGGGGAAGTGTCCACCAGCCGATCCGTGGCGACGATGATCAGATCGGCACGCATCACGGCTTCCGAACCGGGGACAGGCTTGGGCGTGCCCGAGGCCTTGGCTGGATCGTCGTATTGCAGGGAACGGTATTCGATCTCGCACACGTTGCCATCTCTGGTCATGATGCGCATCGGTTCCGTGAGCAGCATGAGATCGGCACCCAGTTCCATTGCACGCCTGATTTCATTCTTGTTGGCTGCCATCTTGCGTTCGATGCACGGAATCAGGGCATGGGTGTCCGCACCGAGGCGTATGGCGCTGCTCAGGGAGTCCATGGCCGTGTTGCTGTCGCCCACCACCACGACCTTCTTTCCGCGCAGGCTGGTGAGCGTTCGACCTGCCTCGTACAGAAAGTCGATGCCTGAGACAACGCCGTGCGCATTACTGCCTTCGATAGCCAGGGGGGGCACCTGCCAGGCCCCTGTTGCCAGAAAAACAGCTTCGTACCCTTGAGTTTCCAGATCATGCAACGTGAAGTCCCGGCAGAATTCCATTCTGTTTTTCACGGACACGCCGAGGTCCAGTATGGATTGGATTTCCCAGTCCACGACCTTTGCGGGCAGCCTGTATTCCGGAATGACGCCCTTGAGCAGGCCCCCTATCCGTTCCCTTTTTTCAAATATCACAGGTTCGTGGCCGATGCGGCGCAGGAAATAGGCGCATGCCAGTCCTGCCGGACCGCTGCCGATGATTGCCACGCGGTGGCCTGTCGGCGGATTGCAATCCACCTTGACCCGTGAACCGGAATTCATTTCCCAGTCCGCCACGAAGCGTTGCAGGGTATGGATGGCCACGCCGTCGCCAATAATGTTGCGGCGGCAGATGGTTTCGCAGGGCGCGGGGCAGAGCCTGCCCACGACCAGCGGGAACGGATTGCGTTCCTTGATGGTCAGAAGCGCGCCACGCATGTCTCCCCGCTTGAGCTGGGCTATGTAGGTGCGGACGTCCACCTGTGCCGGACATTTCTGCATGCAGGGAGACAGGCAGTCGCCGTTGTTGTTGAGATGCAGCAGGTCCTGCGTCATGCCACTGAGCCGGATGGCTCCGGTCGGGCAGGCTTCTGCGCATTTTCCGCAGGAGCGGCAGGCGTTGCGGTCCACTACGGGCAGGCCGTCGCTGTTCAGGCGGATTGCGTCGAACGGGCAGACCTTGACGCAGGTGCCCATGCCGATGCAGCCCAGTCCGCATATCTTGTCTCCGCCGTAGAGCAGGGCTTCTGCGCGGCAACTGTGAATACCCTCGTAATCGAATATCTGATTGGCGCGAGACCCGCCCGTGCAGATGCTGTGCGGCAGTTTGGGCTCCTTGAAGGCAATCTCTGCCCCCATGGCCAAAGCTATCTGCGAGGCGATGTCGTTTCCGCCTGCAACGCAGACATTGGGTTCGGCCTCTCCGTTGACCACGGCCCGCGCTGCTGCCGAGCAACCGGGATATCCGCAGCCGCCACAGTTTGCTCCGGGCAGGCAGGCTTCCACCTCTGCAACGAGCGGATCTTCCTCCACATGCAGGATGCGTGAAGCCGCTGCGAGAATCGCGGCCATTGTCAGGCCCAGAACGAACAGGACCAGAATGGATGATGTGACCATGACGTATCCTTTGTTCCTTCGGTTATGCGGCCATGCCCTTGAAGGCGAAGAAGGCCAGGGACATGACTCCGGCAGTGATCAGGGCAATGGGAACGCCCTTGAACGCGGCCGGAACCGGGGCGATGTCCATTCTCTCCCGGAGAGAGGAAATGATGACCAGAGCAATGGTGAAGCCGATTCCCGAGGCAAGGGCGTAGACCATGGACTTCAGGAACGTGAATTCGCTGCGCTGCACCATGATCGCCACGCCCAGCACCGCGCAGTTCGTGGTGATGAGCGGGAGAAACAGGCCCAGGGAGAGATAGAGCGGCGGGATCAGCTTTTTCAGGAACATCTCCACGAACTGGACGAGCGAGGCTATGACCAGAATGAAGACGATGGTCTGAAGATATTCGATTCCGTACGGCTTCAGCACATACTGATGCAGGGGCCATGTGATGGACGTGGCCATGAGGATGACGAATATCACGGCACTGCCCATGCCCAGCGCTACGTCGGTTGATTTTGACGTGCCCATGAACGGGCAGGTGCCCAGATATTGAACCAGAACGATATTGTTTATGAATACCGCGGAGATGAACAGCAGGAAATATTCCATGACTTTCTGCTCCTTCTAGTCTCGGGGAAGAGGGTTGCATGCGCCGCAGGAAGCGCAGGCCGAGTTCAGCGGTTCCGGGGCCTCTTCGCCCTTTCTGCGGCTGAGGTGTCTGTTCAGGGCATTCATGCATGCCAGAATCACGCCCAGAGCCATGAACGCGCCCGGGGCCATGACCAGCAGTCCGGCGGGTTGAAAGGATTCCCACAGGACCGGCATGCCGAAGAGCGTGCCGCTTCCCAGCACCTCGCGCAGGCCGCCGAGAAAGGTCAGGGATGCGGTGAATCCGAGGCCCATGCCAAGGGCATCGGCAATGGAGACCAGCACGCCGTTCTTGGAGGCAAAGGCTTCGGCGCGTCCCAGAATCAGGCAGTTGACCACGATCAGGGGAACGAAGATGCCCAGCTTCTGGTAGAGCGGGTAGGCGTATGCCTGCATGAGCAGCTCCACTGCAACCACCAGGGAGGCGGCGACAACGATGAAGCAGGCTATGCGCACCTTGGCCGGAATGGTTTTGCGCAGCAGTGAAATGATCATGTTGGACATGGTCAGCACCGCAACCACGGCCAGTCCCATTCCCAGACCGTTTTCCGCGGTCGATGTCACTGCCAGCGTGGGGCACAGGCCGAGAAGCACGCGGAAGGGCGGCAGTTCGGCCCACAATCCCTTGATGAATTCCTTGAATATGCGATGCATGGGCGGCTCCTATGATGTCTGCCAGCGTTCCAGAATTTTCGGCTTGATGGCACGATACATTTCATACGCCTTCTGTACGGCATTCACGGTGCCACCGGAGGAGTAGGTGGCACCGGAGATGCCGTCGATGTTCCCGCCTCGTGACGCAAGGTCCACCGAAGCCGGATTTCTCGTCTTGAACTGGTCGGTAAAGGACGGGGAAGCGATTCGGCTTCCCAACCCCGGAGTTTCGGTCTGCGTGGTGATGCCTATGCCCACGAGCACATCCTTGTGCACGTCGAAGCCGACCATGACCCCGATGTCGCCGGAATAGCCGGGAGCAAAGGCTTCCAGAGCGATGCTGACGAGCTTGCCGTCCCGCATGGCCGGAAAGACGGTCACGTCGTCGATTGTCGCCCGTTCGGCAATGGGATCGTTGTCGCGGTCCGCCAGAACCGAAAGCAGGGCCGGTCCTTGGACATAGGTGAGCACCTGCTGCTCGATCCTGTCCTTGGTGGATATTTTCAGGTTGACCAGAAGAGCGCCGGAACCGGCGCAGATCAGGGACAGCACCATGATCATGTGGAGTATTTCGCGCATGACTACTTCGCTCCGAAAGGCTTGGGATGCACATGGTCGAGCAGCGGGGTGAGTAGGTTGGCCAGCATGATGGCGAACGGTGCGCCGTCCGGATAGACACCGTAGACCCGGATGATGACCACAAGAGTACCGGCTATGAGTCCGAACAGGATTTGCGGCAGCATGCCCACCGGGCTGGATGCCACGTCCGGTGCCAGAAAGAATGCGCCGAAGATCGTGGAGCCGGCCAGCAGGTGAAACATGGGGTCCGCGTACAGCGTCGGATCAATGAGCCAGAACAGGCCGGACGTTGCCACAACGCCAGCGAGAAACGCCGTGGGAATGAAGGCGCGTACCCATCCGGCACCGATCAGGCAAAGTCCTCCGGCCAGCAGGGCCGCAACCTGTGAGGCCCCCAGTCCGCCGAGCTGCTTGCCGATGAACAGGTCCATGTAGTGGAACTGGCTCAGGCTGGCCACGCCGAAATGCTTGAGCTGGTCCAGGGGCGCGTTGCTCAGGAAATGAGCCAGATTCAGGTCGATATCCATGGCCTGTGGCCAGGACAGGCGGCAGAATGCCCATGCCACCAGCGGAGCGCAGACCGGGTTCGTGCCGTAGCCGCCGAATACGGTTCGGCCCAGGGCAATGGTCAGCATGGCGCCGATGGTCACCAGCCACCATGGTGCCGTGGCCGGGAGCAGAAAGGCGAAAAGAATGCCATCGTACAGGGCCGTGAAATTATCCACTGTCACGGGGCGGCCCTGCAACCGAAGACAGACGGCTTCGGTCATCACGGCCACGGAGCCGGACAATCCGATCACGGCCAATGCCTGCGGGCCGTACATGCCCACGGCCATGACCGCGGCCGGGGCAAGGGCGAGCAGGTGCGCCTGCATCATCTTGAGCACGGTGCGCCTGCTCCGCCAGTGCGGTGCGGGCGACACGGTGAGCCTGACCGTGATGTCGGACATGGCTTTGACTATGGGAGGATTCATGTGGCTCGTCCTTTTGTTCGAACGGGTTGTCAGTTTGCGCCTTGAACGGTTTCGGCCTGTCCTCGGGCCTTCAACTGTTCCTTTGCCAGCCGGATGTATTGGAGCAGGGGGCGTCTTGCCGTGCAGTTGAACGAGCACAGACCGCATTCAAGGCAGCTGTGCAGGCCGCACTTTTCGGCCTTTTCGAACATTTCGAATTCCGCATATCGGCTGATCAGGTTGGGTTGGATTCGTCCGGGGCAGTTCAGTACGCATTCTCCGCAATTGATGCAGGTTGCGTCCTCGATGGGCGGGAATTCGTCTGCCGGGATCACGAACAGGCCGTAGTCCCCCTTTTTCACGCCTTCATCCAGACTGTAGACTGCTTCGCCCCGGAACGGGCCGCCAAGCACGGCCTTGTCTCCGGAGGAAATCGGGATTTCCAGAACGCTGAGCAGGTGCTTGATGGGCGTCCCCACCGGCACGCGGTAGTTTCTGCCCTTGATGGTCATGATTGTGTCCGTGACCGGAAGGCCGCGCAGGGCCACCAGCCCCAGTTCATAGAGATTCATGAGGCTCAGCACCCGGGTGTTGTCCGGATATTCCTCGCCTGTGACGGCCTTGACCGTGAGCGCGTTCAGGGAATTCGGATACTTGGCCTCCACCTTCATGGTCTCGGCTCCGGGCAGGATGCAGGAACTCGACGGCGCGGCCAGAACCGTGCGCACGGGCATGATGATTTTTTCGGCAAGGCCGAGGCCCGCTTCCAGAATGTCCGATTCGGTCTGAAGAAGCTGTCCGGCAACCGATATGCCGGGCTCGGGATTGAGCCCGTTGATGACCAGCAGGTCGGCTCTGGAGAGCTGCGTCATGTCCAGTCCAAGGTCCTGCAGGGTGAGCATGAGTTCCTTGCCCGGCCCCATGGCAGCCACGTTGACCGGAGCAACGTCGGTTTCCTTGCCGTCACACTTGATGGACAGATGGTAGTAGGTGACCTTGGTTATCTTGCCGGATGCCGCGGCGTGGTGCGTCCTGCCCGTGCGAGCCGGGTGCTCGGCAATGAGTTCGCCGCGTTTCACGGTCTTGCCTTTTCCGGTCTTCAGCACGAGATTGCGCACGCGCATGTTGAGTTCGGACGGCGCGGGAATTGGCCTGATGACTCTGTTCGGGTCGGTTTTCAGGGAGTAGTTGATGGAGAGCATTGGCGTTACCTCGCGTGGCAGGTGGAGCAGTCGTCGCCGTCCGGACCGCCGTCGGCGGCGTGGCATTCGATGCATTGACCATGAAAGGCGTCGGCCCGAAGCGGAATGCATTCCGCGTCAGGGCGTTCGGAATCGACCAGAGGTGCGTGGGGAGCCGCATCGTGACATCGCAGGCAGGCTGTTTCTGTGGAGAAGCTGCGTTGATGTCCGATTCGGTACTCCTGATCGTGAGCCGCAGGGTGACAGGCGGAACAGGCAAGCGGGCGCTTTTGGTCCGTGTCGTCGTGATGGCAGTCCGTGCATTCGTATCCGTATTCCGAAGCATGCACGGCATGAGCAAAGATCACTCTGCCGCCATTGTTGTCCAGAATCACGCGGGTCGGATTGTCCCGGGCCGTGGCCGGGGTCAGATATACTGCGAGGGCAACGGCCAGCATGATGGCCGTTGCGCTTGCTATGGGGAAGTATCGATGTTTCAAGGTGCTGTCCTCTTGGGGCTGCTGTTGCGACATGCCGAAAACCGCAGGCATCCGGCGGTCCGGAAGCGGACCGGAATTTCCGCCGGATGCTGTGCGGAGCAGGATGGGCCTGTTTACGTGATTTCGGACCGAAGGTTCGGCATGCTTGTCCTGCCTTGCGGGGGTGAGAATCCGGAAACCATGAAAATACAGAAGCAGGTGAAGGAAACGTATCTCATTTTCATCAACTCTCTTGGTTGGTTACGTCATGCGTTTCATGGGAGGAATTTGCATGGTGTGTGCCATGCATTCATGGATTGCGCGAAAAAAAGGTTTTCTGGCTTTATCAAGTCTGATTGAATCTGTAATTCATTGTTCTCAAAGACTTTTTCTGTCTCGCAAGACGTCGAGGAAATCGTGGTTGCAGTCTTGCTGGATGTGCTTCGATCACGCAATTCAATCAGAGGGTTGTGCAGGAAAGAGGCGAAAAAAGAGAGGAGTGTTCCGGAACGTGAAACGGGCTGATTCCGTGGAATCAGCCCGTTGGGAGGAAGCTTGCTGCAGAGTCGCAAACTATGGCATCCACTCCATGATGCCGTCTGCGGGATTGTTCCTGGTCCATTCCAGGAATTCCCGGTAGTTGCGTACTCCATCTCGGATGACGGATTGGTAGATGGCGATGCTGTTGGCCTTGTTTTCAAGAGGCATTTCATTCTTGATTGCCAGAATGGCGTGTCTTGTTTCCGGTGTCAGGGCTTCCCGGATGCGGTCAGCCACTTTCTCGAAGTAGCCAGCGAACGGGGAATCCGCGTGAATGTGGATCATGTCGATCTGCCACAGTCGGTCATCGTCGTCCTGAAACCATGCGTGCCATTCCAGACATTTTTCCTCGGTCTCCAGCAGATTGGCGTATTCGATGCGTTTGATTTCCCTGTTCTGGGCCAGTTCGGCCATGGCGGCAAAGCTGGCGGACAGGGAAAACGGGTCGGAGTAGATGTGGAGGTCGATGTCCAGATGCTTCATGAGCAATCCGGTACGCAACGAGCCCACCAGATGGGGTTTTGCACCCACGGATTCCCAGATGCGGAAAAGGCCGGTTTCTTCGAGTATTTCATTGGCTCTTTGCAGATTTTCGGCAGCCGTATTCGTGAAGTCGGACATGGGTTTTCCTTGCGTGTGGTTGTTCTGGTGTGGGAAATGCTGTCGAAGTTGCTGATGGCCGGAACTGTGACAGTCGATTTCATGCAGGGTGGAGCGAATACCCAAGTATGGGGTTGGAAGCAACACGCGGCGAGTTGCGGGCAGAAAAAAGGCGGCCGGGAGGGCCGCCTTTCGGATGAGGTGCTAGTTCAGCTTGGACGTGATGTTGTTTCTGATCCAGGCCGCGTCCCACCATTCGATGGGCTGGACCGGGATGCCCGAGATTATCACGCCGTAGTGCAGGTGGTCGCCGCCAGCCAGCCCGGTCGTGCCGGTATGGCCGATGATCTGTCCCTTGGTCACGGTATCTTCGGCCTTGACGCTCATGGAAGTGAGGTGGGCATACAGAGTTTGGAGACCCAATCCGTGGTCGACCACCACGCAGTTGCCGTAGATGCCGAGAAAATCGGCCCAGACGACCGTGCCGCTGTTGGCCGAGGGAACCGGAGCGTTGCGCAGGCTGGCCAGATCCAGGCCCAGATGGGTCTGATGATCCACCTTCTTTCCCTTGTACATGTAGTCGCGTGCATCCGCAAAACGGGCGCGGTTGGCGGCATTGGGCAGTCTGACAAAGGTTCCCTTCCACAGAAAGGTCGGGCTGGTCTTGCGGCCCAGCTCAAGGAGCTTGGCCCTGTTCTGCGTGCGGATCGTATTGTTGATGAAAAGGTATTGGTCGAGCAGGGAGCCTCCCACACCCTTCAATTGTGCCTGGAATTCCGGGATGGTGCGTTCCATGAACCTGTCGGACAGGCCGATGCGGTCCTTGCGGAACGAGCGGGCGTTCGCGTGGAAGTTGAAGGAACGGCTGGTCATGTTGCCAGCAGCATCTTCGGCCTCGATCATGGGCGCGAATTTGGAGGGCGGAGTATCCCAGGGAATGGTGAACATGCAGTAGTACAGATTCTGCTGCGAGGCGCCCTGTTGCAGATATGCGGGAAACCAGCGTTCGCCAACACGGATTCCGGCTCGGGTCGCGGTTTCCGAAAGCGTGAAGGCCAGCAGGCCCGCTCCGCCCTGATTCAGGTTGTTGGTGTGGGTCTGGACATAGATGCGCGGCGGAGTCGCGTCGAGCAGAAAGTCGCGGGAAACCGTGGCCAGTCCGGCATCGCCGAACGGGTACAGGGAGTTGTCGCGAGCTTCGACGCGAATTGAAAATGCGCCTTCCTTGATGTCCGCCTTGTCCAGAGTGACCGTTTCCTCAAGGGCGGCTGTTCCCTTGGGCAGGGCCTTGTCCACGAGCAGGGCCTGTTTGTCTCCCTGCACCGCATAGATTTTTACCCATTTCAGGCCCAGCCCCATATCCTGGGTAGTGACCGTATACCGGGTCTTGGCTCCGACGGTTGCGGTGTCCGGGCCGATGGATATGACGGGCACTTCGGTGTCCCTGAAAAGAAAAAACGCGCCCGCGCCAAGCGCCGCGATGACGAGCAGGGCCGGGATCCAGATTCCGAGTCCTTTTTTTCCGTTGGTACTCATGATTGATACGTCTCTTTGGGTTTTCTGGTTCGGTGGCGATTAAGTCTAGATTATGTCTATACAGTTTCCCTCGGGACCTCAAGGCCGCTTTCCCGGATTCGGGCAAAAGGTAGGGTCTCAGCCCTTTGTGCTACTCGGTTTTCGGACAATTCCTTGGGAAGAGCCTTTTCGTGAAGAGGAGTGCCCATGACTGCATTTGCGCAAGAAAAAAGGGATGGCCGGGCCATCCCTCCGAGTTGCCGGGGGAAAAACGTTGTCAGTCCTTGTCGTTCAAGGCTTCCAGAAGGTTGATGGTCAGCCGGAGAAAGTCGGCCTCGGTCACGATGCCGACAAGCTCTCCGCTGGAGACTACGGGCAGGCAACCGTACTTGTGGTTGAGGAGCAACTGGGCTGCTTCCTTGAGATGGGAATCCTGCTCCACGGAGGTGATGTCCGTGCGCATGATTTCCCGGATGGGGATGCCTGCGTCGATTTCCTTCTGGGTTTCGGGGTCCAGTTCCGCCAACTGGGAAATGGTTGCCGAGAGAATGTCCCGATGCGTGAGCAGGCCGATGAACTTGTTGTCCGCGTTGACAATGGGAATGTGCCTGATGCGCTGCAGGTTCATCAGCGAACGCGCGTTGTGCAGCGAGTCGGTTTCCTTGAGAGAGAAAACCGGCGTGGACATCAGGTCCTTGACTTTGAGCATGCGGTCCTCCAACTGGTTCCGATTTCATGAAACTCTTCCCGAAAGACGGGCCTGTGTCAATATGGCCGGCGGATTGAAATCATAAGATAGGGCATTTTATTGACTTGGCGGTGAAAATCTGTTCAGCATCGCGCAGATATTCGTGCCCGGAGTCCCGGGTGCTCAGGAGGAGTGATGATCGATCCCGTACGGGTCAGGGAGCGCATGGTGCGCGAACAGATTAAGGCGCGCGGCATATCCGACCCGGCCGTGCTGGCGGCAATGCGAGAAGTGCCCCGCCATATTTTCGTGGAAGAGGCTCTTGCGGACAAGGCCTATGGCGACAGTCCGCTGCCCATTGGCGAAGGGCAGACCATTTCGCAGCCGTACATCGTGGCTCTCATGAGCGAACTTCTGAAGGTCGAGTCCGGAATGAAGGTACTGGAAATCGGGACCGGGTCCGGATACCAGGCCGCGGTGCTCGCGCACATGGGAGCCGAGGTGTACACGGTGGAACGCATTCGCAAGCTTTTTTTCGGCTCGCAAGCGCATGATGGACATGCGGCTGTTCAGCGTGAAGCTGAAGCTTGACGACGGCACCACGGGCTGGCCGGACGAGGCCCCGTTCGACCGCATCATCGTGACCGCTGGCGGTCCGGAAGTGCCGCAACCGCTGGTCGATCAGCTTGCGGACAACGGCAGAATGCTGATTCCCGTGGGGGATACCCGGCGGCATCAGAGCCTGAAACTGGTGGTCAAGAAAGACGGAAAAACCGAAATTCGCGACATGGGTGGCGTGGCCTTCGTGGACCTCGTCGGCCGTCATGGCTGGTAGCCGGGGAGAACTGGTGTCTGAGGAAATCAAGACTTTCAGGGATGCGTGGATGGCCGGTCCCGGCCCCAGAAACGCGCGTTCCGCCGCGCTGCTCTGGGCCAAGGGGTTCTGCATGGGGGCGGCCGACATCATTCCCGGCGTTTCCGGCGGAACCATTGCCTTCATTACCGGAATCTACGATCAGCTCGTGGATGCCATCCGTTCCTTTGACCTGAATTTTGCCGGTCGTCTTCTGCGATTGGATGTGCGCGGAGCCCTGGCTTCGGCGCATCTGCGATTTCTTGTCTGCCTGCTGTTCGGGATTCTGACCGCCGTGGTGGGCATGGCCCGGGTCATGAACCACATGCTGGTCAATCATCCTGTACAGATATGGTCCCTGTTCTTCGGGCTGATCGCGGCCTCGGTCTGGATCGTGGGGCGGAAGATCGAGCCGTTTTCCGCGTTCAATATCGGCATGGTCATGCTCGGGGCCGCAGGGAGCTATCTGCTTGTCGGCATGATTCCCGTGTCCACGCCGGAAACCATGGGATTCGTGTTCCTGTGCGGGGCCGTGGCCATCTGCGCCATGATCCTGCCGGGCATCAGCGGGGCCTTCATTCTGCTCATGCTCGGCAAGTACGAATACGTGACTCGTACTTTGAAAAACCCATTTTTGGCGGATAACATGATGATAATTCTGGCCTTTGCGGCCGGAGCAGTGGTCGGGATCATTGTCTTTTCCCGTATCCTGCATTATCTTCTCCGCAACTGGCACGCGGCCACGGTCAGCGTGCTGACCGGATTCATGCTCGGCGCGCTTCGCAAGGTCTGGCCCTGGAAGGAAATTCTCGACTCTGTGGTCATCCGGGGCAAGGTCCATGTCCTGAGCGAAAGAAACGTCCTGCCTTCGGGTGTGGACTCCGAGCTGTTCCTCGCTGTCGGCCTCGCCCTTGCGGGTGCCGCAGCCGTATTGGCATTGGAAATGTTGTCGCGGAGCCGTCCCGGTTCCGCTTCCTAGGTCCCGGCCCTGTCCGGCTGACTAACTAAGGATAGGTGACAGACAATGAGCGAATGCAGTTCCTGCTCTTCCGGGAGCAAGGAAAACAAACAGAGCGCCAAGCAGATGATTCAGGACGAGATGATCAAGTCCACGCTGGCGCAGATCAAGTACAAGCTGTTCATCATGAGCGGCAAGGGCGGGGTGGGCAAGAGTTCCGTCTCCGTGAACCTGGCCGCCGCGCTGGCAGCCAAGGGGTACAAGGTCGGCCTGCTGGACGTGGACATTCATGGTCCCAGCGTCCCGACCCTGCTCGGACTTTCCGGTCAGCTCGACGTTGACCGCGGTTCCCTGATCCTGCCCAAGGCCTACAACGAGAATCTGCACGTTGTGTCCATGGAATCCCTGCTCAAGGACCCGGATCAGGCCGTGCTGTGGCGCGGTCCCATGAAGACTTCGGCCATTCGTCAGTTCATCTCCGACGTTCAGTGGGGCGAACTCGACTTTCTGGTCGTGGATTCCCCTCCGGGTACCGGCGATGAGCCCATGACCGTGCTCAAGACCGTTCCCGAAGCTCTGTGCGTGGTGGTGACCACCCCGCAGGAGGTTTCCCTGTCCGACGTGCGCAAATCCATCAACTTCCTCCAGTATGCTCAGGCCAACATCCTTGGCGTGGTGGAGAACATGAGCGGCCTGATCTGCCCGCACTGCCACGAGTCCATCGACCTGTTCAAGAAGGGCGGCGGACGCGATCTTGCGGAAAAGTACGGGCTGGAATTCCTCGGCGCCATTCCTCTGGACCCCGCAACCGTGGTTGCCGGAGACCGTGGAACGCCCGTGGTACTGCTCGAAGAGGATTCGTACGCCAAGACCGCGCTTGCCCAACTTGCAGACACTGTTGCCGAGGCCGCTGAAAAGAGCCTGGAAGCCGCCTCGACCACTCACGCTTAAGAGAGAAATGCCATGGCCCGCAAAGCCCTGAATCTGCCCAATTGTCTGACCCTGGCCAGAATTCTGGCCGCTCCCGTTATCGTACTGCTTCTTTACCTGGAGATGTGGTTCCAATTCCGGTTCGGGGCCTACCTGGCCTGTCTGATGTTCATGTTGGCCTCCTTGACCGACATGTTCGACGGCATGATCGCGAGGCAGCAGAATACCATTACCAATCTGGGAAAATTCCTGGACCCCCTTGCGGACAAGCTGCTGATCGGCTCGGTGCTGATCATGCTCGTCCGCATGGGGGCGGATTGGAAGGTGCCTGCCTGGGTGGTCATCATCATCGTGGGGCGCGAACTCATGGTGACCGGCATGCGTGCGGTCGCTGCGGAAAAGGGCGAGGTCGTGGCCGCGGACAAGTTCGGCAAGGCCAAGACCATCGTGCAGATGTTCGCTCTGGTGCCCCTGCTCTGGCATTACCCGGTGTTCGGCTACAATCCGGTCCCTCTGGGACAGGTCCTGTTGTATCTGGCTCTTGTGCTTACCGTGTTTTCCGGGGCGAATTACCTTGTTAATTTCTATAAAAAGTGGTTAAAACAGGAAGAGAATTGATAACCGGGACGGTACTGATGACCGATTCCAGCTCCCTGAATCACCTTGCCCGCATAACGAACTGTCTCCAGACCATTCTGGACCTGGAGCCCGAGCTCGAGAAGCTTGAGCTCGGGCAGTCGTTGCTGGACGAGTTCGCGGTTCTGAAATCCTTTCTCGAAAAGGTGGATCGCATGAGCCTGAGCGAGAAGGATGTGGAGCGGATCGAAAAGGCGACGGCCAGCTTTCTGAAGGAACTCAAGGGCCCCTTGGCGCAGTCCGAAGATGAAGGCAACTCGCGGAAATCCGCTCGGTTGCAGTGACGCAATGATTGGACGCGGCATTCTTCTGGCGTTTCTGGTGCTGCTCAACCTGTTCCTCGTGGTCAGGCTGATGTGGACAGATCAGGGCGTCTTCGCCTACCTGGAGCTCAAGAATCGCTATGAGGTATTGCATCAGCGGCTTGAGAACGTGGATGCCGGAAACATGGACCTGAGTCTGGAAATCCGTCGTTTGAAAACCGACAGGGCGTATCAGGAAAAAGTCATTCGGGAACGCATGAATTTCATCAAGAAAGACGAGATACTCTACATTTTCCCCGAGGCCGGGACCCACCCGAACACCGGAGATGCGACTGATGAGTGACAAGATTGAGTGGTATCAGGAAGTTCTTTCCCTTGAACCCGGCTCAAGAGTGTTTTTCCCGCTTGCCAGACTTTTTGTGGAAATCGGCAGGATCGAGGATGCGGTCATCACGCTTCAGCGCGGGCTGGACAGGCATCCCGATTATCTGGAAGCACGCATGCTGCTTGTCGATTTGCTGACCCAGCTTGAGCGTGATGACGAAGTTCATGATCAGCTTGAGCGCATCATCGGCCCTCTGGCCAAGCATCCTTCGTTCTGGAAGGCCTGGGCGCGCAGCCTCCCCGAGGAGCGCCGAGATCTCGGCGTCTTCATCATGCTCGTGGCCTCCAATCTGCAAGGCGAGGAAATAAGCTGGACAGATGTGGTATTCGAGGGCATGTCTTCCCTGTCCGACCGTTTGGTGGGAGCGCCTCTGCCTCCGCCAGCCAAGCATGTTCGTCGGCCTGCCATGCCGGAAGTGGATGTGGCGGATCAGGATTTCTTCGAGGACGAGCAGGGCGAGCCAGAGATTTCAGCCGTTTCCGGCAATCTTCGGACAAAGACCATGGCCGGGCTTCTCGCGTCCCAGGGGGACTTTGACGGAGCCTTGGAAATCTATCGCGATCTGCTGGCCGACGCCACTGTTGATGAGGTTCGCGAAGACCTCAAGGTACGCATCGCCGATATTGCCGCGCGCAAGCGGGACGCCATGCGTGCTCCGACCGAAGAGGATCGGGATGTGTTCGGCTCTCAGGCCAAGGATCGGCTCATCGGCGCTCTGGAAGCGCTTGCCGCCAGATTCGAGGCCCGGGTACAAGCCTGATTTCGGCTTCCGCCGTTTTTGTGAAAACCGGGCCGTCCGTGTGATCGGGCGGCCTGTTACCGTCAGGATTCAATCGATTTTATGAGAAAGTCTGTTCTTCTGTTCGTCTTGCTTTTGGTTTTGCCCGGTTGCAGCACGTGGCACTCCACCAAGAAATATGTGAAGCAATCCTGGGAGACTACCAAGGATTATATTGATCCTCCGCCGGAAATCGATACGGACAGCTATCAGTTCACCAATCCCAATCAGGAAAAGCTGGCCAAGCTCATGACGCCTGTGGATGGGCCGCTGTCTTCCCTGATTCGTTTCGTGGAAGACAAGGATTCCAAGCCTGACGAGAATTGGCAGAAGCTGCTCGTGACCCGGTTTCCTTGGGTGCATCGCGTATTCGTGACCGACGGAAATGGGGAAATTCTTTTTCAGCAGCCCGGGATTCCCATCAAGAAATTCAGCGAACCGCTGGAATTCTGGGGCGTCTGGCGTGAAATTTCCATGGCTACGGTTGTGGACTACGCCGACCTCGGGGCTGAGCTGTATATTGGTCGCCCCTATTTCGAGAACATCGATTTCAAGGGACTCATCGGCGTGGGGTTTGATCCCCGAAGCCTGTTGAATCTGGCTCCCCACCCCGAGGAGCTGCTGTTCATCCATCCGGGCGGAGGCGTCTGGTCTCTGGGTGAGGTGGACGAGCGCGGAATTCTGGACCTTCCATGGGACGAGATTCTCAGGGAACATGTGCAGGGGCAGGTCAAGGTGGGTGATAAATATTACACCTGGCTGGTCAAATACATCGGGGAAGAGTATTACATTTATGCCACTGAAAGCGTCGATCCAAAGGCGGACGGCGATTCCGGCTGGTGGTTGTTTTAACGCTTCGGCGAAGGATATTCCATGAAAACGTGGGCTAAGGAGGTGGCCATGCCGCAGCAAGTCACCGTGACAGAACACATTATGCTGCATCAGAAACGGATTCCGGGTGCGACCGGACAGTTTTCCCGGCTCCTGAACGAGTTGGTCATGTCCGCCAAGATCATTGCCCGAGAGGTGACAAAGGCCGGTTTGGTGGATGTTCTGGGCTTTACCGGCGAGATCAACGTGCAGGGCGAAGAGGTCAAGAAGCTTGACGAATACGCCAACCGCATCCTGATCCATCGGCTGTCCCGGTCCGGCGTGCTGTGCGCCATGGCCTCCGAGGAGAATGCCGACATCATCGAAGTCCCGGATTCCCTGCCCAGAGGCGATTACATCATGATTTTCGACCCGCTGGACGGGTCCTCCAATATCGACGTGAATGTCAATATCGGTACGATCTTTTCCATCTTCCGTCGCAATAGCGACCCGGAAGAGCCTTTGCTGGCAGGCGATGTGCTTCAGAAGGGGGCGGAACAGGTTGCCGCCGGATATGTGCTGTACGGCACCTCCACCATGCTTGTGCTGACCACGGGCGACGGCGTGCACGGATTCACCCTTGACCCGAGCGTGGGAGAGTTTCTGCTGTCCCATCCCAACATCCAGATTCCGGAGCAGGGCAAGATATATTCCGTGAACGAGGGGAACTACAAGTACTGGAGCCCCTCCATGCGCAAGGCGTTGAACTATTTCAAGTCCAACAGGAATGCGCTCAAGAAGCCCTACAGTCTGCGCTACATCGGTTCGCTGGTTGCCGATTTCCATCGCAATCTGCTGTACGGCGGTGTCTTCATGTATCCGCCGGATGTGCGCGACCCCAAGAAGCCCACGGGCAAGTTGCGGCTTACCTGCGAATGCAATCCCATGGCCTTCATCGTGGAGCAGGCGGGCGGCATGGCCACGGACGGCGTCAATCGCATCCTCGACATCGAGCCCGACCATCTGCACCAGCGCGTTCCGTTCTACTGCGGTTCGCGAAACGATGTCCTCAAGATTCAGGAAATCTTCGAGGAAGAGGCCAAGGCGAGCGCAAAGAAGGCCTGATGCTGACACTCGGTATTGAGAGTTCCTGCGATGAAACCGCTGTTGCTCTGGTGGACGGCGGTCGGCTTCTCGGGGAAAGGATTGCGTCGCAGGTGGACGTGCATGCCCTGTTCGGGGGCGTGGTCCCGGAAATAGCCTCCCGGGAGCATTTGCGCGTGCTGCCCGGGTTGTTCGAGGATTTGCTGCGGGAAACCGGCGTTTCCGTGGACGATATAGAGGCTGTTGCCGTGGCGCGCGGTCCCGGCTTGCTCGGCAGTCTTCTGGTAGGCGTGAGTTTTGCCAAGGGACTGGCACTGTCCACGGGCGCACGGCTGGTGGGCGTGAATCACCTCTGGGCGCATCTGCTGGCGGCCGGACTTGAGCGCGAGCTGCATTTCCCTGCCTTGGGGTTGCTGGTTTCGGGCGGACACACCCATACCTATCTGATCCGCTCGGACTGTGAATTCGAATTGCTGGGCCGGACATTGGATGATGCGGCAGGCGAGGCGTTCGACAAGGTCGCCAAGGTGCTGAATTTTCCGTACCCCGGTGGCCGATGGATCGACAACCTTGCTTCCGAGGCCGAGCCGGACAAAAAGATGTTTCCCCGTGCGTTCATTGACAATCCGAGTCTGGATTTCAGTTTCAGCGGTCTGAAGACCGCCGTGGCCAACCATGTGGCTGCTCATCCCGAACTGGTCATGAGCGAGATGGCCGACGCATCCCTGCTGGAGCATGTTGTAGGGCCGCGTCGCGAACAGCTTGCCGAAATGTGTGCGTCCTTCAACTGGAGCGTTGCCGACACGCTGCGCATCAAGGTGGAACGTGCCTTGAAACAGGCTGGAAAGGTCGAAAGCCTGATCGTGGCGGGCGGCGTGGCTGCCAATTCCATGATCCGTTCCTTCATGACGGAACTGGCTGCAAAACAGGGGATCGAGCTGACTTTGCCCGGGCTTGGTCTGTGCACGGACAATGGCGCCATGATCGCCCATGCCGGTGAACGATTTGCCGAGGCCGGGTATGCCCATGATCTCGATCTGGAGGCGATACCCCGCGGACGCGTCGTGCCACTGGATTGGCATGGGCCGGACAGCGTCTGCCGCAGGTGATATTTTCCCCGGTCCAGCTTGACAGGTGGATGGGGGGCAACTAGTTTATGTATCTTGGTTTGACCGTCCTGACGTTTCGTGTGAACGCCGCGGGCGGGTAGAGGGTAACGGCTTCGAGCCGATGCAACGAATAATAAGGAGATATTCATGGCCATTCAGGTGACCGACAGCAACTTTGAGGAAGAAGTGTTGAACTGCGATCTGCCCGTCCTGATTGACTTCTGGGCGCCCTGGTGCGGCCCCTGCAGGGCTATGGGTCCCGTTATCGACGAGCTGGCCGATGAATACGCCGGTCAGGTCAAGATCGCCAAGATGAACGTGGACGAGAATTCCGCCACCCCCGGGAAATACGGCATTCGCGCCATTCCCACCCTGATCCTGTTCAAGGGCGGAGAGGTGCTGGATCAGAGCACTGGTGCTGTGTCCAAAAGCAGCATCAAGGAAATGATCAGCAAAAAGGCTCTGTAGTTCATGAGAGAATACGACGCCGTAGTTATTGGGGGCGGTCCGGCTGGAATGACGGCCGCCCTTTATCTTTTGCGTGCCGGAGTCAGGACGGCCATGATCGAGAAGCTGTCGCCGGGCGGACAGGTGCTGCTGACCTCGGAAATCGAGAATTATCCCGGTTTCCCCGAAGGGTTGCAGGGCTGGGAGCTGTCCGACAAGTTCTCCGCACATCTGGATAATTACGAATTGGACCGGATCAATGACGAAGTACGGTCCATCACCGTGGGCAAGACGATCCACGAGATCGCGGTCGGCGACGAGGTCGTGGGTGCAAAGGTCATCGTGCTCGCCTCCGGTGCGCGGTATCGCAAGCTGGGCGTGCCCGGCGAGGATCGGCTTTTGGGACGCGGCGTGTCCTACTGCGCTCTGTGCGACGGGAATTTTTTTCGGGATCGCGAGGTTGCCGTGGTCGGGGGAGGCAATTCCGCTCTGGAAGAGGCCCTGTATCTGGCCCGGCTGTGCAGCAAGGTGCATCTCATTCATCGCCGCGACGAATTTCGCGGTTTGTTCTGCTATCAGGACAAGTGTTTCAAGCACGACAAGATCAATGTGATCCGCAGCACTGTTGTTGAAGAGATCGTGGGCGGGGATGATTTGGAAGCCCTTGCCCTGAAAAACGTCAAGACCGGCGAAAAGAGCCGTTTGGAGTTGGACGGTTGCTTCATCTTCGTGGGATTCGAGCCGATCATGGATTTCGTTCCCGAAGACGTGAAGCGTGATCCCAATGGCATCCTTACGGATCAGGAAATGCGGACCAGTGTCCCGGGCATTTTTGCCGCAGGCGACATCCGGTCGAAAATGTGCCGCCAGGTGGCCACCGCCGTGGGCGATGGAGCCACCGCCGCAACTGCGGCCTTCTCTTATCTGGAGCAGATGGGGTACTAGGGAGTCGTGATGAGGCGTTTGTTTGCCCCGATGTTGATGCTTTTGCTGCTGGCTTCGTCCGGCTGTGCGCTTATTGACGCGTATTTCCTGCCTCCGCCCGAGGATACGGCGCAGGAGTTGTGGGAAGCCGGAACCGATGCCATGAGCGAGAAGGATTACATCGAGGCACAGGAATATTTTGGCAAGATCAAGGACCGTTTCCCGTTCAGCCCGTTCGCCCTCAAGGCGGAACTGGGTCTTGGAGACGCCTACTTCCTCAACGAGGACTACCTTCAGGCTTTGGATTCCTACAAGGAATTCGAAGCATTGCATCCCAGCTACGAGGAACTGGATTATGTCCTGTTCCAGATCGGCATGTCCAACTACAAGATGTTCCGCTCCATCGACAGGAGGCAGGAAAACATCAAGGAAGGACTGGAATACTTCTACCGTCTCGAAGAGTCGTACCCGGATTCCAAGTATGCGCAATCCGCACGGGGACTCATTCTGGAAAGCAGGAGAATTCTGGCCGAACACGAAGTCTTCATTGCGGATTTCTACTGGCGGACCGAAAAGTACGGTCCTGCCTGGAACCGCTACCAGTTCGTTGTGGAGAATTTTTCGGATATCCCGGACCTGCGCGACTATGCCAGACGGAGGGCCGAATACTCCTACTACGAATATCAGAAGACGCTTTCCGAGGATGAGCGACAGCGCATTCAGGGAAGTTGGATCAGATGGGTCAAGAAGTGGCTTTAACGATTTGAACAGCGGTCTTCCGGCCGCTTTTTTCTTATGAGCGAATCAACATTCTCCTTTCCCGAGTGGCTGCAAGAGCACGTTCCCGACGATTCCCTGTTCGCCTTGGCGTACGGGGACATCCCCGCTGAAAAGCGTGCACTCATCAAGACGTCCATAGCCCGTCTGTACGACTGGTACGGCCCGTGCCGTCATGTCGGGCTGGAGGAGAACCGGCGTTTTCCTGCCGGGTTTACCGCCTCGTCCAGAATGGAGCCCGTGGAATTCGCGGTGGTGCTGTTCGACAGCAGCATCCTGTCCCCGGCCCGGCTGCTTGCCGGTATCGTTCCGGCCATTGCCGCAGGCATTCGCGATGTGGTCGCGGTTCGGGTCGGCAAGGGCGGCCCCTGGCGAAAGGCCGTGCTGACCGGGCTGGAACTGGTCGGGCAGGAGTTCGTTGCGGATTTGACGGAACTTCAGACCAAGCGGCTGTTCAGCGAACTCAGGGATACCGGTCGTCCCGGAGCTGTCACCGTGCTCGGACCCAAGGCTGCGGCCATCAAGACCGTGGAACTTCAGGCCGCGTCGCGAATCTCGTTCTGGCGTCCCCGGTATCGCCGTGCCGCCACCGTGTGGATGGACGACGAAAACACTTTTGATCTGGAAGCGCTGGCATTCATGCATCCGGATATCATCTTCAGCGTGTTCGGCACGGAAGTGGAATTGCCTGCCGACAATTTTTCCTATGAGGGGAACGGGTTCGACGATTGCCTTGATTCCATCATGGACGTGGCATACATGCCCATTGCCCGGGCCGACGTCGCCCAATCCCGCGCCAAGTTGACGCTATGCCCCGGCCAGGAAGGCTGCTGGGTCTGGCCGGACCTGCATCTCGATCACTTTCTGTTTCACACCACCACCTGGGCCATCGGAGACTGACCGTGACGAAAAGCAATGCTCCTTCGGCGAAGGCTCTCATGAACCTTCGCAATATCGGCATCATCGCGCATATCGACGCCGGAAAGACCACGTTTACCGAACGTGTTCTCTACTATTCCGGAAAAATCCATCGCATCGGCGAAGTCCATGAGGGCACGGCCACCATGGATTACATGCCCGAGGAGCAGGAGCGCGGCATCACCATTTCCTCGGCCGTGACCACGTGCCCGTGGCAGTCGTTTCTGGTGAACATCATCGATACCCCGGGCCATGTGGACTTCACCATCGAGGTGGAGCGTTCCCTGCGCGTTCTGGATGGTGCGGTCGGCGTGTTTTGCGGCGTGAGCGGTGTGGAGCCCCAGTCCGAGACCGTGTGGCGGCAGAGCGAAGCCTACAAGGTTCCCAAGATCGCGTTCATCAACAAGATGGACCGGCTGGGAGCTGATTTCGAGGCTGTGCTGGAGACCATGCGCACTCGTCTCAAGGCCAATCCGCTCGCCGTGCAGGTACCGGATGGCGAGGGACAGGATTTTCGCGGCGTGTTCGATGTCATCCGGCTGAAACGGCTGGTTTTCGATCAGGAATCCAAGGGATTGGAGTTTCGTACGGAAAGCTTGTCCGAAGAGGAGCTGGAGCGCGTACTGCCTTGGCGGGAGCGGCTCGTGGAAACTGTTGCCGATCATGATGACGAGCTGCTTGAACTGTATCTGTCCGGCGAGGACATCCCCGAGGAACGCATCAAGGCCGTCATTCGCAAACTGACGCTGGAAAGAGTCGTGGTGCCGGTTCTGGCCGGTTCCGCTCTCAAGAACATCGGGGTGCAGCCGGTGATGGACGCGGTGTGCGACTATTTGCCAAGCCCGCTTGAAGTGCCCACGGCTTCCGGCATTGTTCCGGGAACAAGGGAACGCATTTCGTTCAAGCCGTCGCACAAGGAGCCGCTTTCGGCTCTGGCCTTCAAGGTCAGCATGGATTCGGGGCGCAAGCTGGTTTTTCTTCGCGTCTATTCGGGCCGTCTGGAAGCCGGGAACACCGTCTTCAACGTGACGCAGGACAAGGACGAGCGGATAGCGCGTCTGTTCCGGCTTCATGCCGGGCGCAAGGAAAAGGTCGAGGCAGCCTTTCCCGGCGACATGGTTGGCGCTGCGGGCATGAAGTTCGCCAGAACCGGCGATACGCTCGCCTTGCGGGAAAAACCCATTCTTCTGGAGCAGATTGCGGATTACAAGCCGGTCATTTCTCTGGCTATCGAGCCCAGAAATTCCGAGGAATCCGACAAGCTCGATGAAGTTCTGGAAAAATATCTGCTGGAAGATCCCACCCTGACGTGTCAGCGCGACGAGGATACCGGGCAGATCATCCTGTCCGGCATGGGCGAACTGCATCTGGAAGTCATTTTGGAGCGGCTTCGTCGGGAATACAGGCTGGAGCCGAGAACCGGCAAGCCTCAGGTCGTGTATCAGGAAACCTTGGGCGCATCCGCAACCGCCGAATCGGAGTTTGATCGCGAACTTGGCGATGAGCAGCACTATGGCTGGGTGGCTGTGGAAGTGGAACCGCGCAAGCGGGGCAGGGGTGTGGACATCGTGCTCGAGTTCGACCCGGAGCCGTGGCCCGAAGTCTGGCTTTCCGCTGTGGAAGAAGGCATTTCCGACGGCTTGCAGAGTGGCGTGGTACGCGGCTATCCGGTGCAGGACGTGCGCGTGCGCGTGCGTGAAATCCGGCGTCGGGAGGGCCAATCCAGTCCCGCAGGCTACCGCATGGCTTCGGCCATGGCCCTGAAGCGTGCCTTGGCGGACGCCTCTCCCAGACTCATGGAACCCATCATGTGGGTGGAGATCGGCGTTCCCGATGAATTCGTGGGTGAAGTGGTCGGCCTGCTCGGCTCCAAGGGGGCCAAGGTCGAGAACATGTTCGATCGTACCGGGCAGAAGGTGGTGCAGGCACTGGCTCCGTTGCGGCAATTGTTCGGCTTTTCCACCGATCTTCGCTCCGCAACGCAGGGCCGGGCCGGTTTTGTCATGAAGTTCTCCAAGTTCGACGTGATGGAGTAGTCGGTGGCGCAGGATGCACGGAACCCCCTCGACGGGCAGGCCAATCAGGACAAGGGGTGGTGGCCCAGAACCAAACGGGCCACACGATACTGGTATCTGCGGGTCATGCGCCAGCGGTCTTCGGCCCGGAATCTGGCCGGAGCCATGGCGCTCGGCATGTTCATCGGCGCGATGCCCATCATTCCCTTTCAGTCGGTGGTGGTCATCGGTCTGGCGTTTCTGTTTCGCGTGAACAAGCTTACGGCATGGCTCGCCACCTGCTATTCCAACGCCTTCACCATGGTGCCGTTCTACTATTTCCTTTTTTTGGTCGGCAAGGTGGTTACCCCGTTCAAGGACGTGAGCTTCGATCCCAATCATCTGGAAATGCGTCAGCTCATCGAGTCCGGATGGGAGGTGTTCGTGGTGATATTTTCAGGTGGGCTGGCATTCGGGATTCCTGCCACCATTCTGACCTATTTCATTTCTCTTTTCGTGATTCGGCGATATCGCCAGCGGCGCGCCATCAGGCGCTTGCGCAAGCAAACCCAGCTGTAGGGCGGGGTACTGCATGTCTTTCTGAAGCACGAGACTTCGGGCCGGAACCGGAATTGCGGTTCCGGCCTTTTTTTCGGACTTGCTTTTGCTTCGGAATGCTTGTCCTCGGCGTTTGTTTTATTATTTCATCTCTTTTTTCACTCGGCGTTGCATTTCGCACTGATTGTGCGTAAAAACAGTCTAGGAAATAATACCAATTTTGTTGAATGATTCAGGTCGCTTTATTTTGAGTCCGCCTTTTTTTCGGAGTTGCAAATGAACAGCGTTTCCGGTTTCAAATCATTTTTTGTCGTCGTTGTCGTCTGTGCCTTGTTTGCAGGGGCCTATTGGCAGGGAACGCCCCTGTTTTTTTGGGGAACTGTCGGAATCGGCGTTGTCCTGGGCTTTGCTGGCGCATGGTGGGTTGCCGCTTCGGAACGTCGAATGCGTCGGCTGCTCCATGATGTGGCGGGGGCCGGGGATGTGGAAGAGGCCTGCGATCTGGTTCGCGGTGAAAGCGCTTTCGAGGGCGTGGGCAACTTGCTGGAAGCCGAGGCTGTGCGGAAGTCCTTTTATCGCGATGCGCTCAAGGTCCTCGGCAATCCGGCTCTGCTGACCGATGGTGAGGGGCGCATCCTGCTGACCACCGAATCTCTCCTTCAGCTTTTGAAAAAGTCCGGTGATCAGGTGGTCGGTCACACCGTGAGTCAGGCGTTTTACAACACCGAAGGAACCTCCATCACGGAAAAGGTGCTGAATTCCGGACGAGCCGAAGATTCCATCACGGAACTGAAGCTGTGGGATGGTCGCTCGGTAACAGTCCGAATCTTTGCCAATCTGGTCTTTGACGCTTCCGGCAAGCCTGTGGGCGTGGCCACTTCCTTTGTTGATTTGTCCGAACAGGTGCAGAGAAGGCGCGAAGCGGAAGAGCAGAAACAGCATATTGAAAAAATAGGAAATGAACTCAGTGTGTTGGCTGAAAATGTTGCGTCCGCTACCGAATTGCTTTCCGCATCTGCGGACGAGCAGGCGAACGGCGCGTTGAAACAGCGGAACCAGACCGCTTCCGTGGCCACGGCCATGGAGGAGATGACCGCCACGGTATTCGAAGTGGCCAAGAACGCCTCGAACACGTCCGAAGCCGCCGAGGAAGCGCGCAAGGCAGCAGGTGACGGCGTGAGCATGGTGACGCAGGCCGTGGGAGCCATCAACAAGGTGGCGGAATCCGCAGACCGGTTGGCTCAGGAAGTGGGGGAGCTGGATAGTCAGGCCGAGGAAATCGGGCGCATCATCAATGTGATCAACGACATTGCCGATCAGACGAACCTGTTGGCCCTCAACGCGGCCATCGAGGCTGCACGCGCCGGAGAAGCTGGGCGCGGCTTTGCCGTGGTGGCCGACGAGGTCAGGAAGCTTGCGGAAAAGACGGTTGCCGCCACCAAGGAGGTGGAGGAGGCCATTGTCACCATTCAAAGCCGGTCCCGTCACGCCATGGAGGCCATGCAGCAGACTGAAGGTCAGGTCACGGAAAGCACGTCGCTTTCCAATCAGGCCGGGTACGCCTTGCAGCATATTCAGGATCGTACCGAGGACATGGTGGGACAGGTTGCGCAGATCGCCACTGCAGCGGAACAGCAGTCCGCGGCTGCCGAAGAGATCAATCGGAGTGTCGATGAAATTGCCGTGATCGCTGGCGAGGCTGATGAGGCGGCCGGACAGGCTGCCAGCGCTACCCGTGATCTTGCCAAGCTTGCCCAGCAGCTCGTGGACGTGTCCCTGAGTTTCGGAGGCGACTCTGGCGGACAGGCCAAGCTTCGCGCTTCCGAGGGGGAGATGAAGGGCATTCTTCCCAAGATCACCCAGAATTTCGTGAAGGAGAAGTACGGAAACGGCATGTACGAGCACATGCAGGTGGAAATGGGGAATCCGGTCTTTTTGCCCACCGGCAGCTATCCTGATCAGGTGCTCATGCAAATGGCTGAAATCGTGGCTGAACGTCAGGGATTCACCCCAAGGGATTTCTTCCTTGAACTCGGCAAGCATACCGTGGTGCAGTTCCACAAGATGTACACCAGATACTTCAAGAACGAGTCGCTCAAGGAATTCTATTTGCGGATGAACGACGTGCATGCCCAGTTGACCAAGGACAATCCCGGCATCAATCCTCCCAATTTCACGTACGAGGACAAGGGGCGCGTTCTGTTCATGAATTATCGGTCCGGGCGAGGGCTGTTCGACTACTTCGAGGGCATTCTTCTCGGGGCTGCGGCGTTCAAGAAGGAACGGGTCTCCGTGCGGATCACGCCCTTTGACGAAGAGAGTGCCCGGGCAGAAATCGAGTTTCTGGACATGCCCTGATGTGGGGTGAAAAGTCCATTTCCCGGCAATTTATAATGGGAATGGGAATTCCATCTGTGTGATAAACTGAATATCCAGATCGGCTGGCGGTCTATCCGAACAATTCGTAATCGTGCGATTGCCGCGTTGCTGCCCTAGGAGAATCCCGAATGTCGGATGATCTCAATAGACAGATTTTCAAAGAAGAGGCCTATGACCTTCTGAGCGAACTCGAGGGGACGCTGCTCGAGTTGGAGCAGGCTCCCGAGGACATGGACCTCATCAACCGGATATTCCGGGCCCTGCATACCATCAAGGGGTCCGGCTCCATGTTTGGGTTCGAGGATATCGCGGAATTCACCCATGAGGTGGAAACCGTGTTCGACCTTGTTCGCAACGAGGAACTCGCAGTTACCGGGGAATTGTGCAATCTGGCGCTCAAGTCCAGAGATTACATCCAGAAAATGTTGGACAATTCCGAAAGCGACGACGTTGTCGACCCGCACGAGATGGAAGCCATTCTTTCGGGGTTGCAGGGATTGCTTTCCGGTGGCGGAGCTGAGGAGGACGTGTCCGCCGGGGAAGAGGCGGCTGTCGAATCCGAGTCCGAATCCTCTGAAATCGAAACCGCCGAGCCGGAAGCCGAGAGCGTGACGTTTCATCTTGTCCTTCGTTCGAAGAACCCTTCGGAATCCGATGGTGAGAAACTGCAATCCCTGTTCGAGGAACTGGAGCGGCTCGGTGCTTTTTCCCTGCTGTCCACGCCGGAAGGATCGGGCGAGCCCGTATGGGAGGGCGAACTTGTTTCCACGCATTCCCGCGAGGATGTGCAGGACATTTTTTTCTTTGCGGAAATCGATCTGGACGTGACGATTGCCGAGGCCGGAGCCCCGTCCGGGGATGCGGCTGAAGACGTGTCGGCTCCCGAACCCGAATCGAAGCCTGTAGTGGAAGTCCGGCCGGAGCCTGCCCCTGCTCCGACGCCCAAGGCGGCTGAAGATTCCGCCGAGGATGATACCGAGGATGCTCCAAGGCTTGGCGAAATGCTCGTCAAGAGCGGGGAAGTGTCCGAAGACGACGTCAAGGAGGCATTGGCCAAGCAGAAACCGCTTGGCCAGATTCTCGCCGAGAATGGCAAGGTCTCCCGGGAGCGGGTGGACAAGGCAGTGCAGCAGCAGGCGCAGGCCAAGGAAGAGCAGGCGTCCAAACGCCGTCAGGAAGTCGTGTCGAGCATTCGCGTGGCTGCGGACAAACTGGACTATCTGGTCGATCTGGTCGGCGAACTGGTCATTGTTCAGGCTCAGATCACGCAGGTCGTCGGAGAACGCAGCGATCCGCAGATGACGGCTCTGGCGGAGGAATTGGAGCGACTTTCCGACGAATTGCGGGATTCCACTCTGGGAATTCGCATGCTGCCCATCGGCACCACGTTCAGCAAGTTCCGTCGTCTGGTGCGGGACCTGTCCGCCGAACTCGGCAAGGAGATCGGTCTGTCCACCAGCGGTGCGGAAACCGAGCTGGACAAGACCGTGATCGAACGGCTCGGCGACCCTCTCGTGCACCTTCTGCGCAACAGCATTGATCACGGCATTGAGCAGCCTGCGGACAGAAAGGCCAAGGGCAAGCCGGAAAAGGGCATGATTCTGCTTTCCGCGGAACATTCCGGCGGCGAGGTGCTCATTCGCATCACGGATGACGGCAAGGGCATGGATCCCAAGGCCATTCGTGAAAAGGCGATTGAAAAGGGTCTGATCGCGTCGGATGCCGAGCTGACGGAAAAGGAACTTCTGAAACAGATTTTCGAGCCCGGTTTTTCCACGGCCTCACAGGTGACAAGCGTGTCCGGGCGGGGCGTGGGCATGGATGTGGTGAAGCGCGCCATTGATTCGTTGCGCGGCACCATAGACATCGACAGCAAGCCGGGCAAGGGCACCACCATCACCATTCGGCTGCCCCTGACTCTGGCCATCATCGATGGACTTCAGGTGTGCGTGGAGGACGGATACTACGTCATCCCGCTGAGCCTGGTCGAAGAGTGCGTGGAACTGACCCGGGAAACCGTGGATGAGAGCGATTCCGGGCAGCGCATTCTCTATCTGCGCGGAGAGATTGTTCCCTACATTCATCTGCGCGACTGGTTCGACATCGAGGGAGAAAGTCCGCCCATTGAACAGATAGTGATCTGCGGCGTGGAAGGTTCCAGAGTGGGCATTGTCGTGGATACCGTGATCGGCGAACATCAGACTGTCATCAAGAGCCTGAGCCGGGTTTACAAGGACGTGGAAGGCTTGTCCGGTGCGACCATCAAGGGAGACGGTTCCATTGCGCTGATTCTGGACGTTCCCAGCCTGGTGCGCCGGGTGATTGCCGAATCCCAATAGCATTCAACCTACAATTTCGACGGTAAAAACGATGGCAAACAAGATTCGCGTTCTCATCGTGGATGATTCCGCAGTGGTGAGGCAGACTTTGGAGGACATCCTTTCCTCTGACCCGGATATCGAGGTCATTGGTACGGCCATTGACCCGTTCGTGGCCGCGGAGCGTTTGAAAAAGGAAGTTCCCGACGTCATTACCCTGGATATTGAAATGCCGCGGATGGATGGTCTGACCTTTCTCCGCAAGCTCATGGCCCAGCATCCCATTCCCGTGGTCATCTGCTCCTCGGTGGCGGCCCAGGGAACGGAAACAGCTCTCAAGGCTCTGGAATACGGAGCAATCGAGATCATCAGCAAGCCGAAAGTCGGCACCAAGAAATTTCTGGAAGAATCCAAGATCAGGCTGTGCGACGCAGTCAAGGCCGCGGCCATGAGCAAGCCGGGCAAGGCCAAGCTCATCAAGCCGCTTACGGTCAAACCCAAACTGGATGCGGATGCGGTTATTCCCATGGCCAAACCCCAGCACATTTCCGCCACGGAGAAAATCTGCCTCGTGGGTGCGTCCACGGGTGGGACCGAGGCTCTGCGAGTGTTTCTGGAGCAACTGCCTGTCGGCTGTCCGCCGGTTGCCATCGTGCAGCACATGCCCGAGCATTTCACCGCAGCCTTTGCCCGGCGACTCAATTCCATCTGCGCCATCGACATCAAGGAAGCCGAGGACGGGGACAACATGGTTCGCGGACAGGCGCTCATTGCTCCGGGCAACAGACACATGCTGCTCAAGCGGAGCGGCTCCCGGTATTATGTCGAGGTCAAGGAAGGCCCGCTGGTTTCCCGGCACAGGCCGTCGGTGGACGTGCTGTTCCGCTCCGGAGCCAGATACGGGGGCAGGAATGTCGTTGCGGCCATCATGACCGGGATGGGCGATGACGGTGCCAAGGGCATGCGCGAATTGTTCGACGTGGGCGCATATACCATTGCTCAGGACGAGGCGACCTGCGTCGTGTTCGGCATGCCGCAGGAAGCAATCAAGGCGGGCGGCGTGAACAAGGTCATGCCGTTGCAGCGCATAGCTCAGGAAATGGTTCGCATGTGCGGGTAGTTCCTTGAAGATTGCCAGAGCGAGTCAAGGCCCGGCAGCGTGTTGCTTCCGGGCCTTGTTGCGTTCGGAAAAGAAGATCAGCCGTGTTTCTTGCCGTGGCGGTAGGCAATGACCTTCACAGGCTCGCGAGTGATCATGCCTTCGCCGATCATGGTGTCCAGAACCGGAAGAAAGGCTTCGATGCGTTCCGGATGTTCCACGATTTCCACCACCAGAGGCAAATCCTCGGACAGGCGGAGAATCTTGTTGGTATGAATGCGGCTGTTCGCCCCGAAGCCGCTCAGGCCGCGAAATGCCGTTGCTCCGGCAAGACCCTGCCTTCTGGCTTCCTCCACGATGGCATCCACCAGAGGTTTGCGTCCGTGCTTGTCGTCTTCGCCGATATAGATTCTGAGCCGTTCGGCTTTTTCCAGCAGTTTCATGCTGTTCCTCCTTGTGATAATGCGTTACAGCAGACGACCGAAGGCCATTCCGGCAAAGACCAGTGCAAGACCTGCGAGGCTCTGTCCGGCCACATTGGCGAACGCCATGGCCAGTTGGCCGAATTTGACGAGGTTGGCGGTTTCGAACATGTAGGTGGAAAAGGTGGTAAATGCGCCCATGAATCCCGTGAGCACGAGAAGCCGAATCTGACTGCCGGGAGCCACGCGGTTTTCCAGATAGCCCCACACCGTGCCGAAGAACAGGCATCCGAGCAGGTTCACGGCTGCGGTGCCTGCCGGAAAGCCCGAGCCGAAAAAGCGTTGGGCCACGCCCGAGAGCCAGTAGCGGGAAAGGGTGCCTGCCGCACCGCCCATTGCGAGAAAAAGTACTTTGGTCAACATGATTCATTCCTTGCAGAAAAATATAGCATAGGGGCGGAGTAAGACAATGTCTCTGGAATGTGAAGTAAAATTCCCGGAAGTGGATCCTTCGGAACTTGCTGCTCGGCTTGTCCGGGCCGGGGCCGAATCCCTGGGACGGTATCTGGAACGCAACCTCGTGTTCGATGATGCGAGCCGTTCGCTCAGGGAGGCGTCCATCCTGCTTCGCCTGCGCAGCAGGCAGGGAGAGAGCGTACTCACTGTCAAGCGTCCACCGGACAATCCTGTCCCTTCCAGCCTCAAGGTGTTCGAGGAGCTGGAAACCCACGTCGCCGATTTCCAGATCATGCGGGCCATTCTGGAGGCCTTGGGATACTCCGTGGCTTTTGGCTATGACAAGGTGCGGGCCAGGTTCCGGTTCATGGATTGCGTGGTTTGCGTGGATGAACTGCCGTTCGGCTGTTTTGCGGAAATCGAGGGAAGCGAGGAAACCGTGTGGCCGTGCGCCCGGGTTCTGGGGCTGGAACGGGCAACCGCATCCACGGAAACCTATCATGCCCTGAATCGTGCCCATCGGGAGAGGAACGGGTTGAAGCCCGATGAAAATTTCACGTTTTCCCGGGAAAGACTGGACAGAATCCGGTTGGAACTGGAGAATCTCTAACGGCTCTATACTCGACAGGCGGCCCAAAGCTTTTTATATTGGGTTGTAAGGATAAACAGGAAAATGTTGGAGCGGAAACTTCCATGACTGAACCTGCGACAGGTGATGGCTTTCAGCCAGAGGTCATTGACGAACGCGAGGTCCGGGAACCTCGCAAGTACAAGGTCCTCATGCACAATGACGACTACACCACCATGGATTTCGTGGTGGAGGTCCTGATTCGGGTCTTTCACAAGAGCGAGGCCCAGGCCACGACCATCATGATGGCCATTCACAATCAGGGAGTGGGCGTCTGCGGAATCTTCACGGCCGAGGTTGCCGAAACAAAGGTGGATTTGGTTCACCGGCTGGCCAAAGGTGCCGGCTTTCCATTGAGATGCAGCATGGAAGGTGTTTGATATGACGATGCTCAGCAAGGAACTGGAAAACGCCCTGACCGTCGCGGTCAACGAAGTGAAGCGGCGCAACCATGAATTCCTGACTCTGGAACACCTGTTGTTTGCCATTGCTTCCGGTGATCAGGGTGAGGAAATACTTGAGGCGTGCGGCGCTGATCTGGAAAAGCTGCGCGATCAGCTTTCGCGTTTTTTCGTGGAGAACATGGAGGCGCTGCCCGAAGGGACCGAGACCGAGGTCATCCAGACTCTCGGGGTGCGGCGCGTGCTGCAACGGGCCGTGTGGCAGAAGAAGGCCTCCGGCAAGGATATCGTGGACGTGGGCGACGTGATCGCGGCCATGTTCGACGAAGAGGATTCCTATGCGGTCTATTTCCTGCGCACCCATGACGTGTCCCGTCTGGACATTCTGGAATACATCTCCCACGGCATGGCCTCCGGCGAGGAATGGGGTGGCGGGCCGGAAGAGGAACCGCATCGCCCGTTGCGCGATGTTGCGCCCAAGCCCGGAGACAAGAAGAGTCCGCTTGAGGAATTTACGGTCAATCTGACCGACAAGGCCGCCGAGGGCAGGATCGATCCGCTCATCGGCAGGGGGCCGGAACTGGAGCGCACCGTGCAGGTGCTTTCCCGTCGTCGCAAGAACAATCCCATTTTCGTGGGCGACCCGGGTGTTGGCAAGACCGCCATGGCCGAAGGGCTGGCCCTGATGATCGTGGAAGGCAATGTGCCCAAGGAGTTCCTGAACGCCGAGGTCCATGCTCTGGACATGGGCGCGCTTCTGGCCGGAACCAAGTATCGTGGCGATTTCGAGGCCCGGCTCAAGGGCGTGCTGGCTCAGCTCAAGACCAATCCCGACGCCATTCTGTTCGTGGACGAGATTCATACCATCGTGGGCGCAGGTTCCGTGAGCGGGGGCAGCATGGATGCCTCGAACATTCTCAAGCCCATGCTCCAGTCCGGGGAAATCCGCTGTATCGGGTCCACCACATTCGAGGAATACAAGAATCATTTCGAAAAGGACCGCGCCCTGTCGCGCCGGTTTCAGAAGATCGAGATAGCCGAACCTTCCGTGGAAGAGACCATTGCCATTCTCAAGGGACTCAAGCCGCATTACGAGCAGTTCCACGGGGTGAGCTATTCCCATTATGCGCTCAAGTCCGCTGCAGAACTGTCTGCCCGGCATATCACGGATCGGCATCTGCCGGACAAGGCCATTGACGTGATGGACGAAGCCGGTGCCCTGTACAAGCTGTCCGGCAGAAAGCGCAAGGACGACCGCATCAAGGTCGCGGATATTGAAAAGGTCGTGGCGCGCATGGCGCGCATTCCGGCTCGCAGGCTGTCCGTGACCGACAAGTTGCGGCTTCAGGGACTTGAGGAAGATCTCAAGAGCGTGGTCTTTGGCCAGAACGAGGCCGTGGATGTACTGGCCCGTTCCATCAAGCGTTCCCGCGCAGGCATGAAGCAGGCCGGTCGGCCGGTCGGCAGTTTTCTGCTCGTCGGTCCCACTGGGGTGGGCAAGACCGAACTGGCTCGTCAGCTTGCCTCCTGCATGGGAATCGGATTCCTGCGTTTCGACATGTCCGAATACATGGAAAAGCATGCCGTGGCACGACTCATCGGTGCGCCTCCGGGCTACGTGGGGTTCGATCAGGGCGGCCTGCTCACGGATGGCATCCGCAAGACCCCGCATTGCGTGGTGTTGTTCGACGAGATCGAAAAGGCGCATCCCGACGTGTTCAACATCCTGTTGCAGGTCATGGATTACGCCACGCTTACGGACAACAACGGGCGCAAGGCCGACTTCCGGCATGTGGTCCTGCTCATGACCTCCAATGCGGGGGCGCGCGAGGTTGCCAGGGGCAGCATCGGTTTTCGTCGCGACGAGGAGTCGGATCGCAGGAGCGGGGCGGTCAAGGCCATTGAAAAGGTGTTCAGCCCGGAATTTCGCAATCGACTGGATGCCGTGGTGCCTTTCTCTGCCTTGGATACCGATGTCATGGAGCGCATCGTGGACAAGTTCATCGGTGAACTCAACGGCCAGCTTGCCGAACACAGGGTGGAGGTCAGATTGACTCCGTCCGCCCGTGCGCGCTTGGCCGAACTGGGCTATGATCCGGCCATGGGCGCACGGCCCATGAGCAGAATCATTCAGAACGAGATCAAGGATGCCATTGCCGACGAACTGCTGTTCGGACGGCTCATGAAGGGCGGCGTGGTCGAGGTCGATTTTGCGGGCAAGGCCGTGAAGGAACGGTCAACGATTTCGTTCGGCCCATCCGGCGAATTCGCCTTTTCCTACGAATCCGCCTCGGGAAAGTAACTGGAAACGAATTGCAGGGGGCGGCGCAGGCCGCCCCTTTTTCCTGGTCGCATATGGTCATTTACCGGCTTTTCGAGGAACCTGTTTTCCCTGATCCGGAAGAAGCTGATCCGGACGGGCTTCTTGCCGTGGGTGGCGATCTCAGCCCTCAACGGCTTGTCAACGCCTATGCCAACGGCATTTTTCCCTGGTATTCGGAAGATTCCCCCATCCTGTGGTGGTCCACCGACCCCAGACTCGTGCTGCTGCCAGATCAGTTGCACGTGCCGCGCAGTCTGCGTCGGCTTTTGCGGAAGGATGCGTTTTCCTTCACGCTGGATGCGGCCTTTGACGAGGTGATCCGGGCATGCGCCCAGTCCGGCAGGCCGGAGCAGGACGGCACCTGGCTGGTGGAAGAGATGATCGAAGCCTACACTGACCTGCACGAACTGGGAGTTGCCCACAGTGTGGAGGCATGGCAGGACGGGCAGCTTGCTGGCGGACTGTACGGCGTGTCCTTGGGCCGGGCGTTTTTCGGGGAATCCATGTTCTACCGCGTGCCGGATGCGTCCAAGGCCGCGTTTGTCACTCTGGTCCGTCAACTGGAGCGCTGGAAGTTTCAACTGGTGGATTGCCAGCAGACCACGGAGCATCTCCTGCGCTTTGGTGCGTTCGAGATGCCTCGGTTCCGGTTTCTGTCCACGCTGCGGGACGCACTGGAGTTTCCGGACAGGAAGGGCCCCTGGCGGTTTGATTCTCAGGAAGAATGCGATTCCTGAGTGAACTGTCCACGAATGCGGACGATCAGGCGTCCACGATCGGCTCGTGCTGGCTCAGGTCGTACAGGCCGCACAGAGGCAGCTCAAGGGAATAGCTCGGAATTTTCCTGAACTGGACAATGCCCACGCTCTTGCCCGGCTGCACGTCGGAAAGCGCGGGCAGACCGGCAGGAACCGGGAATTCCAGCGGAACGGAGCGTATGGCCGTAATTCTTGTGGAATACTGTTCTTTCAGGTAATTTACGATCCGGTCGCGCTCCTGTTGCGTGAAGGATTCCATCACGATCTTTCGGCTGCCTCCCTCGCCTTCCAGCGGGGTGTCGTCCGAGGGCACGATCAGGTCGTCCCACGGCATGGCCGCTTCTTCGGATTCCGGCCATTCCGAACGGAAGAGGTGCAGGTCCACGTTGCGGCGGCCCTTGAAACTGCGGATGGTCATGCAGACCGCGTAGGCGCGTTCAACGGGAAGAGTGGTTGTCGGATCGAGGATTTCCATGTCCATTGCTGACTCCAAGTCTTCGATTATTCAGGTGAATGTTTTCATGATACGTTGTTTGAACGAATCTCTCAAGCCGTTTGGGTGGTTTTGATGCCGGATTTCAGGTTGCACAGCGAATTCACTCCTACCGGGGACCAGCCCGAAGCCATTGATCAGCTCGTGGCGAGCCTTGCTTCCGGCGTCGAGGCGCAGGTGCTTCTCGGTGCCACGGGCACGGGCAAGACATTCACCGTGGCCAACGTGGTGGAGCGGCTCAATCGTCCCGCACTGGTGCTGGCTCCGAACAAGACCCTTGCCGCACAGCTCTATTCCGAATTCAAGTCGCTGTTTCCGGAAAATGCGGTGGAGTATTTCGTCAGCTATTACGACTACTACCAGCCGGAAGCCTATCTGCCGCATTCGGACGTGTACATCGAGAAGGATTCGTCCATCAACGATGACATCGACAAGCTCAGGCACGCGGCTACCCATGCGCTGCTCACGCGGCGGGATGTGCTGATCGTGGCATCCGTATCCTGCATTTACGGTTTGGGTTCTCCCGAATATTACGCCAAGATGATCATCCCGGTGGAGCAGGGGCAGGCCATGAGCATGGAGTCCCTGATCGGGCGGCTCGTGGAAGTGCATTACGAACGCAACGACTATGATTTTCATCGCGGTACGTTTCGGGTGCGCGGGGATGTGGTGGAGATCATTCCGGCATACAGCCGGGAAAAGGCGCTTCGCGTGGAATTCTTCGGCGACGAGATCGACTCGCTTTCCGAGACCGATCCCCTGACCGGCGAAGTGTTGGCCCGGATGCGCAAGACCGTGATCTACCCGGGCAGCCATTACGTTTCGGATCGGGACAACCTGAATCGTGCTGTTTCCGACATCCGCGACGAATTGCAGGAACGGTTGGCGCAACTGCGGCGGGACAACAAGCTCGTGGAAGCCCAGCGTTTGGAACAGCGCACCATGTTCGACCTCGAAACCATCGAGGAGCTGGGATACTGCAACGGCATCGAGAACTATTCCCGGCATCTGGACGGCCGCAGGGCCGGGGAACCGCCCGCAACCCTTCTGGACTATTTTCCGGATGATTTTCTGCTTTTCGTGGACGAATCCCACATAGCCGTGCCGCAGGTCGGAGCCATGTACAACGGGGACCGATCCCGCAAGACCACGCTTGTGGACTACGGATTCCGGCTGCCGTCCGCTCTGGACAACAGGCCGCTGTGCTTTGACGAATTTCTGGAACGCATGGGCCAGGCCGTGTTCGTTTCGGCCACGCCCGGTCCGTGGGAACTGGATCGGGCGCAGGGCGTGGTGGCCGAACAGGTCATCCGGCCCACGGGCCTGCTTGATCCGCAGATCGAGGTCCGCAAGGTGCAGGGCCAGATTGACGATTTGCTCACGGAATGCAAGAAAAGGCAGGAGCGGAACGAGCGCGTGCTCGTGACCACGCTGACCAAGCGCATGGCCGAGGATTTGAACGACTATCTGAACCAGATGGGCGTTCCTTCCCGCTACCTGCATTCGGACATCGACACGCTGGAGCGCATGGCCATCATTCAGGCGCTTCGGGCTGGAGAATTCTTTGTGCTGGTGGGCATCAACCTGCTGCGCGAAGGGCTGGACATTCCCGAAGTCTCGCTGGTCGCCATGCTCGATGCGGACAAGGAGGGCTTTCTCCGGTCCACGCGTTCGCTGATTCAGACGTTTGGTCGGGCCGCGCGCAATGTGGATGGCAGAGTCATCCTCTATGCGGACAGGGAAACCCCGTCCATGCGCGAGGCCATGAACGAGACCGCACGCCGCCGGGAAAAGCAGGAAGTGTACAATGCTGAGCATGGCATTGTTCCCCGGACCATTCGCAAGAGTCTGGACAATGCCTTGGGACCGCTTGCTTCCGATGGCAGGGAGAGTGCTGCCATAGCGGCGGAATCCTCTGCCGAATACGGATCGGATCCGAAAAAGCTGGAAAGGATCGTGAAACGGCTGGAAAGGGAAATGCGTGAGGCTGCAAAGGAATTGGAGTTCGAACGGGCTGCGGAGTTGCGGGACAGGGTCGCGCTGCTCAGGGAACGCATTCTGACGCTGGGGTAGCTCATGTTCAAGGTTGTGCACCAGAGGATGCTGCGGCTGCGGGCCAGACTGGGAACGCTGTGGAGCGTGGTTCTTGGTGTGGTGTACATGGTTCTGATCTTCAGCGTGGGCATTTCCTGGTACATGCTGATCGAGGACTGGGATTTGGCCAGTTCCTTCTACATGGTGGTCATCACGCTTTCCACGGTGGGCTTCATGGAAGTGCACCAACTGACCACCGAAGGCCGGATTTTCACGGCGTTCATGATCATGGCCGGTGTCGGCGGCTTCGTGTTCATTGCTGGTGCGTTCGCCCAGCTCATCATCGAGGGGCGGCTTCAGATTCTGTGGGGGAAGCGCAAGATGCAAAAGGAAATCAGCAAGCTCAAAGGGCATTACATTGTCTGCGGCTATGGCCGGATCGGCAGCATCGTGGTTCAGGAGATCATGCATGAAGGCCACCCCGTGGTGGTGGTCGAGCAGGACCCTGAACTGATCGACAAGATGGAACAGGAGGGCGTCCTGTGCATCGAGGGCGATGCCACGAGCGATGAAGTCATGATCATGGCCGGACTTTCTCAGGCCTGTTCGCTGATCACGGCGTTGACCAGTGATGCGGCAAACGTGTACGTGACCCTGACCGCGCGCCAGCTCAATCCGGATATCACCATTGTCGCCCGTGCTGGCGACAAGTCCCATATTTCCCGGCTGGAACTGGCCGGGGCCGACAGGGTCGTTCTGCCTAATTTCATCGGCGGGGTGCGCATGGCCCAGAACGTGCTCAGACCAACGGTGACCAATTTCATCGACCTTGCCGTGCGCGGGGGCATCGATCTCCAGATGGAGGAACTGCTGGTGTCGCCCGAGTCGGAGCTGGTGAACAAGGATTTGATCGAATCCCAGATTCGTCCCAGATACAATCTCATCATCATTGCCATCAAGAAGGAATCCGGCGACATGGTGTTCAACCCCGGTCCCAAGGAAGTGATTCAGGGGAATGACACGCTTCTGGCCGTGGGCAGGAAGTCCGGACTTTCGGAAATCAAGGAAATCCTTTAACATAATCAAGCTGAAATATGGTTTCATCCGACATTGTCCGCCGCGCAGAGGATTTGCGCGCGCGGCTTGAGTATCACAATCATCGCTACTACGTACTGGACGCGCCGGAAATCACGGACGCGGAATACGACGAACTGTTTCGGGAGCTTCAGGCTCTTGAAGCCGAATATCCGGAACTGGACGATCCCAATTCCCCGACCCGCCGGGTCGGGGGCAAGCCTGCCTCGGGTTTCGAGACCTACAAGCATGCCGAGCGGCTCTACAGTCTGGACAACGCCATGAATCTTGACGAGTGGAACGCGTATGCGGACCGCGTGGCCAAGACGCTTGGCAGGGACTCCCCTTGCCTACTGGGCCGATCCCAAGATGGACGGACTGGCCCTTGAGGTCATCTACGAGAACGGCGCATTCGTGCGTGCGGCAACGCGCGGCGACGGCAGCGTGGGCGAGGATGTGACCGCCAACATGCGGACCGTCATGAACCTGCCCCTGCGTCTGCGCGGCAATGATGTTCCGTCCCTGCTGGAAGTGCGGGGCGAGGTCGTCATGAAGAACCGCGAGTTTCAGGAACTCAACCGGCGGCAGGAGGAGGCCGGGGAAAAGGTGTTCGCCAATCCCCGCAATGCCGCAGCCGGTTCCATCCGCCAGCTCGACCCCAAGGTTGCCGCGTCCCGGCCCTTGCGGTTCATGGCCTATGGCGTTGGTCGGGTGCAATGGGCTTCGCCGCTCATGGCCTGGACCACGCAGCACGAGATAATGGAACGCCTTGGCGGCATGGGGTTCGAGATTCCGCCCCAGACCCGGCTTTGCGCATCCCGGAAGGAAGTGGCGGAGCATTACCGTCTGCTCATGGAAACGCGCGACTCCCTGCCGTTCGAGATTGACGGCGTGGTGGCCAAGGTGGACAGTCTGGAGATGCAGCGGGCCCTCGGATTCACCTCACGCGCACCGCGTTGGGCTCTGGCCCTGAAATTCCCGGCGCGGCAGGAATACACCGTGCTGGAGGAAATCCGCATTCAGGTTGGCAGGACCGGTGTTCTGACTCCGGTTGCCGAACTGCGGCCCGTGCGTTTGGCCGGGGTCGAGGTGTCCCGTGCAACCCTGCACAACAAGGGCTACATAGCGGAACACGATTTTCGCGAGGGGGATACCGTGCTCATTCAGCGGGCAGGCGACGTGATTCCGCAGGTTCTGTCCGTGGATTTGGAAAAGCGGCTGGAGCATTCCGTGGAGTTCGCCTTTCCGGATTCCTGCCCGGTGTGCGGGAGCGAGGCGCGCGAGGACGGCGAGGCCGTGCGATGTACGAATTCGGCCTGTCCGGCCAAGACCGTGCAGCGCATCATCCATTTCGTGTCCAAGGCCGGTCTCGACATGGAAGGCGTGGGCCGGACATGGGTGAAGAAGCTCGCTGAAAACGGCGTGCTCAATACGCCGGCTGATCTGTTCACCCTGACCAAGGCCGATCTGCTCAAATACGAGCGCATGGGCGACAAGTCGGCCGAGAAATTCATCGCCTCGGTGGAACGTGCCCGGGAAACGGCCCCGTTCTGGCGACTCATTGCCGGGCTGGGCATTCGACATGTGGGCGAGCAGACAGCCCGGATTCTTGCTTCTGCCTATGTTGATCTGGATGCGCTGGGCATGGCCACGCGCGAGGAATTGCAGGATCTGGACGATGTCGGTCCGATCGTGGCCGAGTCCATCCACGGATTTTTCGGAATGCCGGAAACGCAGGAACTGCTGGCACGGTTTCGCGAGGCCGGGTTCTGGCCTGTTGGCGGAGCCGAGGAGCCTGCGCCATCCGCGGAATCCCCGTTGTCGGGCAAGGTGTTCATCTTTACGGGAACCCTGCCGGACATGTCACGCTCCGACGCGCACAAGCTGGTGGAAGAACGTGGCGGAACCGCCGTGAAGTCCATCTCCAAAAAGGTGGATTACGTGGTTGCCGGGGAAAACGCCGGGTCAAAGATCGCCAAGGCCGAGAAACTCGGCCTCACGGTCATCGGTTTTGATGCCTTCATGGACATGGTTCGGCAAGGCGAGTAGTGTACTGGAAATTTCAAGGAGAGAGATAATGGCGACAAAGGTAGTGATTCTGGGAGCCAAGGGCCGCATGGGAGCCACGCTGGTCAATCTGGCCAGAGCTGACGAGGAACTGGAACTCGCCGGAGTGTGCGAGCGCCCCGGTCACAGCGACGGACTGGAATATCTGCATTGCGAGGTGGATGACGATCTGGACGCGCTTCTGCCCCGGACTCCGGGCGCGGTGATTGTGGATTTCACGGCTCCAGCAGCCACCGTTGCCAACGTCAAGGTCGCGGCGCGGCACGGCAATCCCGTGGTCATCGGTACCACGGGCTTGAACCCGGAACAGATGGGTGAAGTGCGTACGGTCGCGGAATCCCTGCCCGTGTTTCTGGCTCCGAACATGTCGGTCGGCGTGAACGTGCTGCTCAAGATTCTGCCCGAGCTGGTCAAGGCGCTTGGCCCGGATTACGACATGGAACTGGCCGAGATTCATCACAGGATGAAGAAGGATGCGCCCAGCGGCACGGCCCTGAAGCTGGCCCAGTGTCTGGCCGAGGCGCGTGGCTGGGAGTATGACGAGGTCAAGCAGCATTGCCGGGACGGTATCATTGGCGAACGGCCCAGAGAGGAAATCGGCGTGCAGACTTTGCGCGGCGGTGACGTGGTGGGCGATCACACCATGTATTTCTTCGGACCGGGCGAACGCATTGAAGTGACGCATCGTGCCCATTCCCGCGACACCTTTGCCTCGGGAGCGCTTCGGGCGGCCAAATGGCTTTCCAGTCAGAAGCCGGGCAAGCTCTACGCCATGGCCGACATTTTCTAGACTCCCTTCCGAAGGCTGGAATTCCGGCAACTTCGGGATGTTTCCCCGCGCCGCGCATTCTGGTGCGGCGCGGGTATTTTTTCCGCCTTGCGCGCGTGAACGAGGTGCGCCGTGTCCGATTCCCATGCTCACGGGGAACACCCCTTTGTCTCCTCTCCGAACAGGACGCTTGCCGGACTTGCGGTGCCTGTCCTGTTTTCCCTTGTGGCCGAACCTTTGACCGGTTTGGCCGATACCGCGTTCGTGGCCAGATTGCCCGGTTCCGAGCCCGTGGCTGCGCTGGGAATCGGGACCGTGGCCTTTTCCTCGATCTTCTGGGCGTTCACCTTTCTGGGCATTGGTACGCAGACCGAAGTGGCTCATTCCCTTGGCCGAAACGACCGGGGCCGGGCCGTGCGCGTGGCTTCCCTTGCCTCGGTGCTGGCCGCAGCCATTGGCGTGATCCTCATGATTGTCGCATTGCCACTGCTGGACTGGTTCTCCCTGCTGCTCGGGGCAAAGGGCGTGGTCGTAGACCATGCTGGGGAGTACATGCGCTATCGTCTGCTTGGTGCCCCCGGCGTGTTGGTTTCCCTGGCATGTTTTGGTGCGCTTCGTGGCATGGAAGACATGCGCACGCCCCTGTGGGTGGCCGTGAGCATGAATGTCCTGAATATTCTTCTGGATTGGGCGTTGGTGTTTGGCGTGGGACCGTTTCCGGCCATGGGCGTGGCCGGGGCGGCTGTGGCCAGCTCCATAAGCCAGTGGTTTGGTGCTGTTTGGGCGTTTCTCGCAGTCACGGTTCGTCTGGGGTTTCTGCTTGCCCCAAATCGTACTGAAGTGGGCAAACTGTTTTCCATCGGTGGAGATTTGTTTGTGCGCACTGGCATGGTGCTGCTGTTTCTGGCGTTGTGCACACGGGCGGCAAATGCGGCCGGAGCACATGAAGGTGCGGCGTATCAGGCCATCCGTCAGTTCTTCATTTTCGGATCGCTGTTTCTGGATGCGTTCGCCATTACCGGCCAGACTCTGGTGGGCTATTTTCTGGGACGTCGAAATTGGGCGCAGGCGCGGCGCGTGGCCGCATACGTGTGTTGGTGGAGTGTGGGCATGGGCGGACTTTTGTGCGTGTTCATGCTGTTTTTCCGGCAGGGGATCGCCACACTGCTGGTGCCACCGTCGGCCGTGCATGTGTTTTTCCCGGCCTGGACCGTTGCCGCACTGCTTCAACCCATCGGTGCATTGTCCTATGCCACGGATGGCATCCATTGGGGAACAGGGGATTTCCGCTATCTGAGAAACGCCATGATCGTGGCGTCCCTTGTGGGGGGAGGCGTGGTGTTCGGTCTGGAGCAGGTCGGGCCGGACAACGTGCTGGTTTACATCTGGCTGGCAACCATTCTGTGGGCCGGGATCAGGGCCGCATTCGGCCTTGTGCGGGTCTGGCCGGGGATCGGCAGGGCCCCCTTGGGACGAGGTGGGGTACGGTAGGGAGAAATCAGTTCTCTGCGAGAAAGTTGAACATGAACGCGTAGGCGTTCCGCATCTCGCTTTCCAGACATTGCAAATGCTTTTGCGCTGCCTGAAGGTCGTTTGATTTTGAAGCCTTTTCCAGAAGCAGACAACAGTCGCGCACGCGTTCCGCCCCCATGGTGGCGGCACCGCCCTTGAGGGCGTGGGCCAGCATTCGCAGTTCCTTCACGTCGCCCGAGTTCAGGGCATCGCGGATTTTCCGGATGCGCTTCGGCTCCTGCGAAATGAAAACCGTGAACATTCGTTTCAGGAACGGATGCTTGCCGGCCATGGACGCCAGAAAGCGGCTGTCTATGACTTCCTTTTCCACTTCAACCATCTGGAAAACTCCCTTTACCCCTTGACGCACACCAGGGGGAGCACTTTCGCTACCGGTATGACCAACCCCGCCCCGGTGGCGGAAGCAACGACTTCATCTATACATTTATACGCGTCGGGAGCTTCTTCGGCAATACCTTTGCTTGAAAAACTGCGAACGAAAATGCCGTTGTGGCGCAGGGAATCGGCCACATCGCGACCCTTGAACCGCTTTTTTGCCAATGTCCGGCTCATGACCCGCCCCGCGCCATGGCAGGCGGACCCGAAACTGCGCTGCATGGCTTGCGCGGAGCCTGCCAGAATGTAGGAGGGCGAGCCCATGCTGCCACCCACCAGTACGGGCTGTCCGGTCTCGCGGAATTCTCCGGGAATGTCCGGATGCCCCGGACCGAACGCCCGGGTTGCGCCCTTGCGGTGCACAAAGACCGTTTTCCGTCTGCCGTTGACCTCGTGCGTCTCGATCTTGCAGGTGTTGTGGCACACGTCGTAGAGCTGGGAAAGAGTGGATCCGGGGAACACCGTGTCGAAAGCCTGTCGCACCAGATGGGTGATGACCTGCCGGTTGGCAAGGGCGCAGTTGATGCCCGCCTGCATGGCTCCAAGATATCGCTGGCCCGCGTCGGAATGGATCGGGGCGCAGGCGAGTTCCCGGTTCGAAAGCGTGGCCGAAGCTGCTGCTTTCCGTTTTCTGTTCCTGCCTTTTTTCGGGGCGAGTTCGTCCAGAAAGTCCGTGCCGATCTGATGGCCGAGGCCACGCGAACCGCAATGAATGGAAACCACGGCATCCCCCTGCCGCAGCCCGAAAATCTCGGCTTTTGCGGGATCGAGAATGGATTCGACCCACTGGACTTCAAGATAGTGATTGCCGGACCCGAGCGTGCCCACCTGATCGCGGATGCGGGTCTTGGCATGGTCGGAAACGTGTTCCGGTGCGGCCCCTCGCGCATATCCGCCTTCCTCGGTACGCGTCAGGTCGCGGGCGGTTCCGAGTCCTTGATCCACGGCCCATGCAGCGCCACGGTAGAGCATGGCATCAAGTTCGTCTCCGGCAAGGATCAGTTTGCCGCCGCGCCCCACGCCCGACGGCACGGCCGAGAACAGGGTCTCGGCAAGCGTCTCCTGCCGGGAGATGATGTCATCGCGCGTCAGGCCCGTGAGCAGGGTCCGCACGCCGCAGGCGATGTCGAATCCCACGCCGCCCATGGAGACCACGCCACCTCTTGCCGGATCGAATGCAGCCACTCCGCCGATGGGAAAGCCGTAGCCCGAGTGCGTGTCCGGCATGGCATAGGCCGCGCCTGCAATGCCGGGCAGGCAGGCCACGTCCCGAAGCTGGCTGACTGCGAGTGCATCCATGTCGCGGATCAGCGGTTCGCTCGCATAAATGATCGCGGGCACATTCATGCCTTCGGAACAGGGCAGATGCCATTCGAATTCACCGTGCTGGATCAGGGGCAGTCGCTTCATGGTGTCCGCTCCTTCATGAACGGTCAGGATACGGCATCGGCAGGAAGGCGGCAACGCGTATCGCACGAAAAAAGGGGACCGGTGACCCGATCCCCTGTTGCTTCGATTCGTTCGATCAAGGGCTAGAGCTTGTAGAGCGTCGCGCCTTCGATGATCTTGATGTTGTTTTTCTGCAGGACTTCGATGCCCTCGTCCGTGCGGTCGAAGCGGAAGATCAGCACGGCGCTGTTGCCGCTTTGCTGCACGAATGCGTACATGTATTCGACATTGATGTCCGCATCCTGAAGCAGATGCAGAATGTTGTTCAGACCACCGGGCTGGTCATCCACCTCCACGGCCACGACCGAAGTGCGGCCAACGGTGAATCCGTTTTCCTTGAGCTTGTCTCTGGCGGCCTCGAAATCCGAAACGATGAGGCGCAGGATGCCGAAGTCCGAGGTGTCGGCAAGGGAGAGGGCGCGGATGTTCACGCCCGATTCGCTCAAAAGGCGAGTGACTTCGGCCAGACGTCCGGCCCGATTTTCCAGAAATATGGAAAGTTGATCTACTTTCATGGTGCTTCCTCGCTGTTTGCGTGAGCGCCGATGGAGCGGCTACTGTTCGTTCCTCTTGTCGATGATGCGCTTTGCCTTGCCCACGGAACGCTCTATTCCCTTGGGTTCCACGAGTTTGACCTTGGCGGTGACGCCGAGGAATTCCTTGATGTTTTTCATTACCTTGGTTTCAAGACGTTGTAAATTTTTAATTTCGTCGGAGAACACGCCTTCGTTGATTTCCACCTGCACTTCCAGCGTGTCCAGATTGCCGATTCTGTTCACGATCAACTGGTAATGCGGGCTGAGTCCGTCGGTTTCCAGAAGGATGGATTCGATTTGGGACGGGAACACGTTGACGCCGCGAATGATGAGCATGTCGTCGCTGCGGCCCATGATGCGGTGCATGCGCGCTGTAGTGCGGCCGCATTTGCAGGGCGTGGTGTTGAGAATGGTCAGGTCGCGGGTGCGGTAGCGTATGAGCGGGATGCCTTCCTTGGTCAGGGTGGTGAACACGAGTTCGCCGGGTTCGCCCGGAGGCAGCGGTTCGCCGGTTTCGGGATTGATCACCTCGGCCAGAAAATGGTCTTCCTGAATATGCAGACCGTCCTGCGCCGCCTCGCATTCGATGGCAACGCCCGGGCCCATGATTTCGGACAGGCCGTAGATGTCCAGCGCCTTGATGCCGAGGCGTTTCTCGATGTCGCGGCGCATTTCCTCGGTCCATGGTTCTGCGCCGAAAATGCCGACGCGTAGCGGGAGCTGCTGCGGATCGATGCCTGCCTCCTCGGCGGTTTCGGCAAGGAACAGGGCATAGGACGGAGTGCAGCAGATGACTTCCGGGCCGAAATCCTTGAGCAGCATGACCTGCCTGCGGGTGCCGCCGCCGGAAACCGGAACCACTGCCGCGCCAAGGGCTTCCGCGCCGTAATGCACGCCGAGGCCACCCGTGAACAGGCCGTAGCCGTAGGCGTTGTGGATCATGTCCCTGGAGGTCGCGCCTGCCGCCATGAAGCTGCGCGCCATGAGCTGGCCCCAGGTCTGGATATCGCGGCGGGTGTAGCCCACCACCGTGGCCTTGCCCGTGGTGCCGGAGGAGGAATGGATGCGGACGATCTGGTCTCGACTGACTGCGAACAGGCCGAAGGGGTACTGGTCGCGCAGGTCCTGCTTCTGGGTGAAGGGCAGCCGCTTGAGGTCGTTCAGAGAGCGGATGTCCGACGGCTTGATGCCTTTTTCATCGAATTTTTTCCTGTAGAACGGGACATTGGCGTAAACCCGTTCGCACAGGGCCTGCAATCGTTTGAGCTGAAGGGCTTCCAGCTCTTCCCTTGGCATGGTTTCATTCTGTTCGTCGTAAATCATCCTTTTCTCCTTGATTGGTCCCGGCGCAGCGTGGCGAAAAAAAAGGCCACGGACTTCTGCCCGTGGCCTTTTCGAATTGACGTTACAACACGTACTCTATCCACGAGCTCTTCTTGGCAAGTCGGTAAAAAAGAAAAAGCTGGTGGCGATCGTTTTTTGCATAACCGAGAAGATGCACAAACCCGGCCCGGGCGTCAAGAGCTTTATGCTCGCGAATTTCTAACCGGAATGCGCCGTGTTTCATGGTATGCAGACGACATGTGCATCAAAAAGGCAAGACATGTGTGGCTGTTGTTTTTTTTCGGCTTGTGGCCGCTCTCCGCATGGGCCGGGGTGGACAATGCCCTGTATGCCGAACTGCTTGCGAATCATGTGCACGGCGGGCTGGTGGACTATGCCGGACTCAAGGCGGACCGCGCCGGGCTGGATGCGTATCTGGATCATTTGGCCGAAGTGCGGCCCGGCGAACTGTCCCGTGACGAACAGATGGCCTTTTACATCAATCTGTACAATGCCCGGACCCTGCAACTGGTGGTGGACAACTATCCGGAGATCGAGACCATCAAGGATCTCGGAGGATTGTTTTCCTCGCCGTGGAAGGAGGACATCGTGCGTCTGGATGGCAAACTGGTCTCTCTGGACCATCTGGAGCACGACATCATCAGGCCCGTGTTTCAGGACGAGCGTGTGCATTTCGCGCTCAACTGCTCGGCGCGGAGCTGTCCGCCGCTGTTTGACAGGCCGTTCGAGGGGCGCAGGATCGAGGTGCAGCTCGAACGCGTGGCCCGGGCCTTTGTCAATGATTCGGAGTTCAATCGACTTGATGGGGGCACCCTGTACGTCAGTCGGATTTTCAAGTGGTTTTCGCGGGATTTTCCGCCGGACCTGATTGGCTGGTTTCTGGATTATGCTTCCGGAGATTTTCGGAAGGAACTGGAAGAACTGGTGCGAAACGGCGATCGGCCCGGAATACGCTACCTTGATTATGACTGGTCTCTGAACGATGCCGGGCGGTGACGTTCGGGGGGCTCCATTGTCATCATTGCGCTACCTGTCGCAATCCTTTACATTCCGGGTACCGAACGTCAGGAGGCGGAAATGGATTTCAAGCAGCTTGTCACGGCGAGCCGAAGCATTCGCCGTTTCGATCAGTCCCGACCTGTCAGCGAAGAGGTCTTGTGCGAACTGGTGGACATGGCCCGGCTCACGCCGTCCGGCCGCAATTCCCAGCCCCTCAGGTACGCGGTGTGCTCGGGACCGGAAATGTGCGACGCCATTTTTCCCCTGCTTGGCTGGGCCGGATACCTCAAGGACTGGCGTGGCCCGGAACCGGGCGAACAGCCCACCGGGTATGTGGTCGTCATGCTGGACAGTGATGTTCAGGATTCGCCGGGGTGTGACCATGGCATTGCGGCGCAGACCATCATGCTGGGGGCGGCCCATCAGGGCCTCGGCGGGTGCATGGTCGGCACGGTGAATCGAAGAAAGTTGGCCGAACTGCTTGAATTGCCGGACAATCTGGAAATTCTGCTGGTGCTGGCCCTCGGCGTTCCAGCCGAGGAAGTCATTTTGGAATCCCTTCCCCTTGACGGGAAAATCGAGTATTGGCGCGATGAAACGGGACGCCATCATGTGCCCAAGCGGAGCTTGGAGGACATTCTGGTGATTCGGCGGTCCCGATAACGAACTGCAATGGTGGATGCATGAACAAGGAAAAGAAGTATCTGGTCATGGAGAGTGGCGACAAGGCCAAACTCGTGGCCGACTGGCTGGATGAGAAACAGGGCGAGGACATCGTGATGCTGGACGTGAGCGGATTCAGTTCCGTGACCGATCAGGTGCTTGTGGTGTCCGCCCGCGGCATGAAGCACGCTCAGGCCCTTGCCGATCATTTGCTTGATCAGGCCAGGGAGAAGACCGTGGAATATCTGGGCATGGAAGGCTACCGTTCCGCAGAATGGCTTCTGGTGGACCTGAACGACGTGGTCGTGCACATCTTTCAGAAGGAACTCAGGGGATTCTACAATATCGAAGGCATGTGGGCCGAGGCTCGCCGAACCGATTACACTGCCTAGCCGGGCAGGGGGAACGCGTATGTCCGAGTACACGAAAACACTGCTGCTGATTCTGGATGGCTGGGGCATTGCTCCGGACGGCAAGGGGAACTGCGTACGCAACGCGGCCACGCCGTATCTGGACAGTCTGTTCGACGCCTATCCGCATGCCAGCCTGCAATGTTCGGGCAGGGCCGTGGGCCTTCCCGACGGATTCATGGGCAATTCCGAGGTCGGCCACATGAACATCGGCGCGGGCCGAGTCGTGTATCAGGACATGACCCGCATCGATCTGTCCATCGAGGATGGATCCTTTTTCGAGAATCCCGCGTTGTTGGACCTCATGAAGCGGACCAGGGACGGCAGCGGGCGGTTGCATCTCATGGGACTGGTCTCGGACGGTGGCGTGCACAGCCATCAGAATCACATTGACGCGCTTTTGGAAATGGCTCGGCAGCAAAAGGTTCCCGAGGTGTTCGTGCACTGCTTCATGGATGGTCGCGATACGCCGCCCACAAGCGGATTTGGCTATGTGGAGCGGCTGGAACAGACCATGAAGCGACTTGGCGTGGGACGCGTTGGCGTGGTTTCCGGCCGATATTGGGCCATGGATCGCGACAGGCGTTTCGAGCGAAACGAGATTGCGTACAAGGCGTTGGTGGATCGCGACGCGCCCGAACGCCCGGATGCGCTTTCCGGCATCCGGGCGGCCTATGATGCTGGTGAAACCGATGAATTCATCAAGCCGTTCGTGGTTCGGGGCGTGGATGCGCAACTGGGCGACGGAGACGGTCTGTTCTTTTTCAATTTCCGTGCGGACCGTGCCCGACAGATCAGCCGGGCCATATTTGAACGGGATTTCAGCGAATTCGAGCGCAAGCGCGTGCCCGAGCTGGCCGGCTTTGCCACCATGACCCGGTATGAGGCCGCGTTTCCGCTGGCCGTGGCGTTTCCGCCTCAGACGTATGAGGACACGCTCGGCGAGATGGTGTCCAAGCTCGGACTCAGGCAACTCCGTATTGCCGAGACCGAAAAGTATGCGCATGTCACCTATTTTCTGAACTGCGGCCGTGAGGAGCCATTTCCGGGCGAGGATCGGGAACTGGTGCCTTCCCCCCGCGAGGTGGACACCTACGACCAGAAACCCGAGATGAGCGCACGGCAGGTATCCGATCTCCTTGTGCAAAAGATGGATCAGTATGACCTGTGCGTGTGCAATCTCGCCAATCTGGACATGGTGGGGCATACCGGCATCATCGAGGCGGCGGAAAAGGCGTGCATTGCCGTGGACGGCTGCGTGCGGTCCATTGTGGAGCGTATGCTGGAGCTGGGCGGTCGGGTGCTGCTGACGGCAGACCACGGCAATGCCGAAGAGATGATCGACGCAAACGGCGGTCCGCAGACCGCGCACAGCACCAATCCCGTACCGCTGGTCTACATCGAGCAGGGCAGGGAGGCTGCCCGGGTGCATTCCGGCATTCTCGGCGATCTGGCCCCGACCATACTTTCCCTGTGGGGCGAGTCCCTGCCCGGGGCCATGACCGGAAAGAATCTCATAGAACAAGGATAAGCCAATGATCGGCAACAACAGAAAGATAGTGAATCCGGTCAAGCCAACGGGCATGGAGATGATTTTTCTCTATCCGTGCCCGCATTGCGGAAGCGAGGTTCCGCTTCTCGCTCCGACCCGGCCTGCCATGGCTCAATGCAATGCCTGCCGTCAGGATTTTCCCATAGTGCCTGTGGACGACAAGGCCATTCGTTACATGAAGACCATCTATGCGGATGGCAAGGCTGCGGTGGACCCTGACTTTTTGTAGTCAGCAACGCGAATAATCATGCAAGACAGCCCGGCACGATTCGTGTCGGGCTGTCTTTTTATTCCCTGAAAGTCTAGATAAAATTTAGTGTTTTTCTAATATCCTTTTTTATCGGATGGATAAGATGCAAGAGGTGGATGCCCTTTCGAGGAAGCCGTTTTCTGTTTCTCTATGAATGCATATGGCCCAGAAGCACCATGATGCCGATAAATGCTGGAAATCCGACTAGACAGGCGAGGGCCGCATTCCAATCGGAATTCAGCATGTCCGTTGGAAGGAGTGATAGTATTGCGCCTGTGCCGACAAGGGCGAGCAGCGTGTGGATGAAGTTGCGGATCATGATTTTCTCCTCCATTGCATGAGCGCGTTGCCAGCGATGATGAAGACGAGTCCCGTCACGGTGGAGGGCAGGATGTCCTCACCCACCAGAAAGTGGATGAAGATCAGGGACAGGAACGGCGACAGGAAGATGAGGTTTGCCACGCGCGCGGTGCCGCCGCCGTCCGGAGCCGCTGCATGCTTCATGGCGGCGAGCCAGAGGGCAAAGGTCACGCCCATTTCGAATACGCCGACATAGGTCGCGCCAAGCAGTCCTGCCGGAGTCAGGGACGGCAGATCGGAAAAAACAATGCAGGTGATGAGGATGAGCGGTAGGGCAAACAGAAAGTTGAGCAGGAGTCCGGCAACCGGGTCGGCCTTGCTGCGAGTGTTGCCTATCCAGTACAGGGCCCAGATCAGGGTGCTGAGCAGGGCCAGCCCCACGCCTGTCGGGTTGCTGAAACTCATGGAAAGCGGATCACCGTGCGTGGAGATGAGTACCACGCCGAAATAGCTGACAAGGATGGCGGCCAGTCCCCTGAAGCTGATCTTCTGCCCCAGCAGGGGGACGGAAAGCAGGGAAAGCGTGATGGCCCACGTGTAGTTCAGGGGTTGGGCCTCCTGAGCCGGGAGCAGGTCATAGGCCTTGAACAGGATGACGTAGTAGAGAAACGGGTTCAGAGCGCCGAGCAGGGCACAGCGCAGGACTTCGCGCCGGGGCATGGTGCGGATGCGAGCCAGTCCGCCCTGAAGAAGCAGAATTGCGGTCAGGACGAGCAGGGATGCGCAGTCCGCCAGCAGCAGGAGTTGCAGCGGGTCGAGGTGGCGCAGGGAAAGTTTGAAGGCCGAGGCCACGGTGGACCAGATGCCCACCGTGGCAAGACCGAAGAGAAGCGCTTTTCTGCTGCGGGTCATGATCTGCTAGATGATGACATGCCGCTTGATGTGGGCCACGGCTTCCTTGATGTCGTCCGTGACGATGAACAGGTCCAGATCGTCTTCGTGTGCGTATTTGTCCGTGACCAGCTGGTTCCTGAACCAGTCCACGAGGCCGCTCCAGAATTCCGTGCCGAACAGGACGATGGGAAACGGCTTGATGCGTTTGGTCTGGATCAGCACCAGCGCCTCGGCCAGTTCGTCGAGGGTGCCGAAGCCCCCGGGCAGGGCCACGTAGGCAAGGGCGTACTTGATGAACATCAGCTTGCGGATGAAGAAATAGCGGTAGTCGCTGCGGTGGGTCAGGTAGGTGTTCGCATCCTGTTCCAGCGGCAGGTGGATGTGCAGGCCTATGGATTCGCCGCCAGCCTCGAATGCGCCCTTGTTGCCCGCTTCCATCAGGCCGGGCCCGCCGCCCGTGATGACCGAGAATCCCGCCTTGACCAGTTCGCGGGCCATTTCCTCGGTCTGCTGGTAGATGGGGTCTTCGGGTTTGACCCGTGCGGAACCGAACATGGAAACCGCCGGGCCGATTTCGGACAGGGTTTCGAAACCGTCCACGATTTCGGACATGATCTTGAAGAGTCTCCAGGACTCGTGCATGGACAGATCATCAATGAGATACTGTTTGGAACGATTCATGTTTTCTCCTGAGTTGTGCCGGGGAATTCCCGGTTCGCATACGGAATTGTTGCCTGAATTCGGGTAATAAGGCATTCTTTCCCAATGATGGGAGCCGATGTTCGACTCCTTGGCCTTCATGTTACATTTTTTTTCCTCCGCCCGGAAGGGAGAATCCGTATCGGGCCGGGAAAAAAAGAAAACCGGAGCTGCCGATGAAAATAACGTTCATGGGAGCGGCCCGCACGGTCAGCGGGTCATGCTACATTCTGGAACATGACGGAAAACGGTTCGCCGTGGATTGCGGCCTGCATCAGGGAAACGCGGAAATAGAAAAGCGCAACCTGAACATCAGCGCCTACGATCCCAGGAACATAGATTTCATTCTCGTGACGCATGCCCATATCGACCACAGCGGCTACCTGCCGGCTCTGGTGGCCAAGGGCTACAAAAATCCCGTTTACTGCACCGCGCCCACGCGTGATCTCATGGAAATCATGCTGTTGGACAGCGCCCATATTCAGGAGATGGAAACCGAATGGGCCAACCGCAAGCGGCTGCGTCAGGGCGAACAGCCCCAGAATCCCCTGTACGGGGTGCCGGATGCCGAGGCTTCCATTCCCCTGCTGGCGACCGTGGAATATGCCAAGCCATTTGAACCCATGCCCGGAATGACCGTGACCTACAAGAATGCCGGGCACATTCTGGGCTCAGCGTTCATTGAAGTGGAATACATGGAGGACGGCAAGCCGACCAAGCTGGTCTTTTCCGGTGATCTGGGAAGGCCGGAACAGCTCATTGTCAAGGACCCGAGCGAAGTGGAGAGCACGGACTACCTGTTTCTGGAATCCACCTATGGCAACCGCACCCACAAGGATGAGGAAAACAGTCTGGACGAATTGGCCGCGGCCATTGAATACAGCTACAGGAACAAGGAAAAGGTCGTTATTCCGGCCTTTGCCGTTGAGCGGTCCCAGCAGCTCATCTATTCGCTTTTTCTGCTCGACAGGCAGGGACGTCTGCCGCGGGACATGCCGATCTATCTGGATAGCCCGCTGGCCATCCGCGCTACCGAGATATTCCGCAAGCATCCCGAGTTCTATGACAAGCAGACCCAGGAGTTCATTGCCAAGGGGCAGCACCCTCTGGACCTTCCCAACCTGCATTTCACGGAGACCCGGGAGCAGTCGCAGGCCATCAACGAGACCCGTGGTCCGGCCATCGTGATTTCCGCCAGTGGCATGGCCAATGCCGGGCGCATCAAGCATCATTTGCGTCACAACCTCTGGCGAACCGGGGCGAGCGTGATTTTCGTGGGCTGGCAGGGCGTGGGGACGCCGGGCAGGAAGATCGTGAACGGCGCGAAAAAGATCAAGCTGTTCGGCGAAGAGGTCGAGGTCAATGCCAAGATCTTTACCATCAACGGCTTTTCCGGTCATGGGGATCAGAACGATCTCATGGAATGGCTGGAAAACATGCGCGGCAAGCCCGTGAAGATCATTCTGGTGCACGGCGAGGCCGAGGTGCAGGCCGAATTCGGTCGGCATATCAAGGAACGTTTCGGCTTTGACGTGCACATTCCCGAATACATGGAGGAACTCACCCTCGAACCCGGTGCGGAGATGGTCCCGCTGGTGGATATGGACAAGGCCCGGCCGCGTGTGGATTGGGAGTTCCTGCTCAAGGACGCCGATCACCTGTATGCCGAGCTCATGAAGCGGCTCAAGGATGTGGACAGGAAATCCTGGGTTGACCAGGCCGACATTCGCGACCGCATGCTGGACATGAACCGCGCCATGGTGGCGCTGATAACGGATTTGTAGGAGAGTGGAGTGCGTATAGTCGGCGGCGAGTTCCGAAACAGGAAAATCGCCACATGCGAGGGGCCGGGCTACCGGCCCACGACGCACAAGGTACGCGAGGCCGTTTTTTCCATGGTTCAGGCCCGAGGGCTTGCATGGGACGGCCTGCGCGTGCTGGACATGTTCGCGGGCAGCGGTAGTCTGGGGCTGGAATGTCTGAGTCGGGGCGCGTCCGAAGCCTGGTTTGTGGAGAAGAGCGGCAAGGCCGCAAGCCTGATTCAGCGGAATCTCAAGGAATTGGGAGTGGGGAAGGATCGGGCCAAAGTGTTGCGCAAGGATCTGTTTTCGGTTCTGTCCGGTCGTCCGGATCAGCCTTTCGGCCTGTTTTTGGTTGACCCGCCGTACGGGAGGGATTTATTGCTCCCCGCGCTGGAGAAAGCCCTTGAGAACGGTTGGCTCGCCCCGGGCGGGTTCGTGCTGGCCGAGCTCGAAAGCTCCGCGTCCGTGCCCGGCAAAGGGACGGCGCTCGAGAGCCTGGAGTGTGTAACCGACCGCGAATACGGTCAAACCAGGATTGTGATATGGCGGAACTGAACCCGAGACTGGCAGTATATCCCGGAACCTTCGATCCGTTGACCATGGGGCACGTCAGCCTCATCAAGCGTGGCCTGTGCGTGTTCGACGAGGTGATCTTCGCCGTGGCAAACAGCACGTCCAAGAATACGCTGTTTTCCATTGACGAGCGGCTTGAGTTGGCCCGCAAGGCCTTTGCCTCGGAGCCGAGGATCATTGTGGAGGCGTTCGACGGTCTGCTCATCGATTACGTGAACAACCGGGGAGCCGGAAGCATTCTTCGTGGCCTGCGCGCAGTGTCCGATTTCGAATACGAATTCCAGATGGCCTTGATGAACCGCAAGCTGAACCGCGACATCCAGACCGTTTTTCTGATCACGGATTTCAAGTGGATGTACCTGAGCTCCACCATAATCAAGGATGTGGCCCGCAATGGCGGCGACATTCGGGGCATGGTGCCCGGATGCGTGGTGCGTCGCCTGTTCGAGAAATTCGGCATCAGCCCGACCTGGAAATAGGATTTCATGTCTTTCAAGCCCCCCATCGTCTGCCTGCTCGGAGCCACGGGCACGGGCAAGACAGAAACCGCGCTCGCCATTGCCCGGCGCATGGATGCGAGCGTGGTCAACTTTGATTCCCGACAGGTGTACGCGGATTTCCCGATCATCACGGCCCAGCCGGATGCCGGGGAACAGGCCGTGTGCCCGCATCTGCTGTACGGTTTTCTGCCGACCTCGGAAAAGATGAATGCGGCCCGGTTCACGGAACTGGCCAAGGAGACCATCGAGTCCGTTCGGACGCAGGGCCGTCTGCCTGTCATGGTCGGCGGGACCGGAATGTATCTGCGTTCCCTGCTGCAGGGCATTGCCCCGATTCCGGAAATTCCCCGGGATGTTCGCGAACGCGTTCTGGCTCGCGTCAAGGCCGAGGGCCCGCAGGTGCTGCATGCGGAGCTCTGCGAGACCGATCCGGACTATGCCGCGCGCATCCATCCGAACGATTCCCAGCGCAATGCCAGAGCTGCCGAAGTCTTTCTGGCCACCGGGCGCAACATGACATGGTGGCACACGCAGTCCGAGCACGTTCCGGCTCCGTATGAGGCGCTGAAGATAGGCATTCGGCTCGATCTGGACGTGCTGACTCCCAGATTGGGAGCGCGCATCGACAAGATGGTCGAGCAGGGGGCCGTGGAAGAGGCGCGCCGGGCATATGCCGCGTGCGCCGATCCCGAAGCCCCGGGCTGGACCGGCATTGGTTGCGCGGAACTGCTGGCCCATCTTCAGGGAAAGATGACCCTGGAGCAGACCAAGGACCTTTGGGCAAGAAATACGCGTGCCTATGCCAAGCGGCAGATCACGTGGTTTCGCCGGGAAACGGGTATCGAATGGTTCGATCCGGGGCAGGGCGAGGCGGTTGCCGCTCGCGTTGCCGAATGGCTGGAACAGCGGGTCGAAAACTGAGTCGGATCAGGAAGCCGCGACAAGTCCGAGCTGTGCCGGAGAAAGATACCAGGACAGGGTGGCGCGTGTGGCGGGCGAGTCCGTATCGATACGCATGATGCCGCCGTTTTCGATGGCGATGTTCAGTCCCGGCCCCTGCACGAGCAGGTGCGAAGCCACCTCGTTCAGGGACGGCAGATGTCCGCAGACAAGGATGGATTCCGCGCCGAGGTCGCTCAGGTAGTCCATGGTCGTGGAGACCGGAGCCTTTGCCTTGACTGCGTCCGTGACCAGAATGGCCTTGGCCGGATAGCTGGTTGCCTCGGCCATGATTTTCGCGGTCTGCATGGCCCGTTGCTTGGGGCTGCTGACGATCGCGTCAAAGGCGAGTCCCATTTTTTGTGCCGCGATTCCGCTTTTTTCCACGATTTCGCGGCCTACCGGGCTGAGTGGCTGCTGCGGGTCGAGTTCCTTCGGGAGGCAGACGCCGTGTTGCATGAGATGGATGCGCATGTTGGCTCCTTGGTGTGTTGGCGCAATGCGTGAAGGCTATCACGCGCTCTGGTGCCGGGGCAAGGACCGTGGCGACCCTTGCGGAAAACACGCAAGCAGGATACATGCGGATAGTTTTCACTTCGGTCCCTCTGTCTGATTTCAAAAAGGATTCGTGGCTGTATGGCCCTCAGAGTATTTGTACTCCTTTCGTGTTTTCTGTTCCTGGCCCCCGGGGCGCAGGCATTTCAGGGATATGTCCGGACTCAGGGCAATGCAACGATCGCCTGGGGCGACGGCAGCCTGAGCGTTGCGGAGCCGCTGGAGGTTGCCGAGGACGCGTTCGATCCGGATCATGCCTCGGCCATTGCCGTGCGCAAGGCCGCGACCAGCGCCCGCAAGCAGCTTCTGGATACCATCCTCGGCATTCGTATTGATGCGCGAAGCACCATTGGCGCGTATCTGGCGGATAATGACGAATTGGCCGCCGCCTTGCGCGGACTGGTGCAGAATTCGCCGCTTGAACGGCCTTCCGCGCTGGAAGGTCCTGCCGAGGTCCGGGTTTCCGAGTCCCTGCGCGGGGAACTCGCACAGTACGTGCTGCCCACGACCATGCCGTTCCAGAGCAATATTCCGCCGCGACTTTCCACCTCGCTGGAACAGCAGTTCATGGAAGACGCCGTTGAACCCGCACCGGCGGGCTATCTGCCCGGCGGATATACCGGACTGGTGGTCGACGCCCGGGGCCTGAACGTGACCCCGGCTCTGGCCCCCGTGATATACGGGCAGGACGGCGAAGGCGTGTACGGTGCCTTTCTCGTGAGTCGCGACGCGGCCGTGAGGCACGGCATTGCGGCCTATGCCGACACCGTGGAGCCAGGTGCTCTGGTGGAGCGCGTGGGAGACAGACCGCTCATGGTCAAGGCGCTCAGCGCCTTTGGTTCCTGGCGAACCGATCTGGTGGTGGCTACGCCCATGGCCCATATGATCAAGGGCCTGATGCGGCCCGGTCCGGTTGTGGAAACGTGCAGGGTGGTGATTGTTCTCGATGCTCCGGCAGCCCCCCTTGAAGAGACCGAGGAGTCCGGGGAGGGAATGGAATGATGAGAATGCTGAAACATGTTTCGATTGCCGTCATGGCGGTTCTGGTGTTTGCCGGAACCGTGCTTGCCGCCGAGGTTCGGGTGTTCAAGCCCATGGAAGAGGGCATGTCGCAGATGCAACTGCGCCGACAGGCCCTTGACGAGGGGTTTGCCCAGGCCGTGCTGGACGAGGCCGTGAAAATTCTTCCCGGAGAACTGGACGAGACCCGGCGCGAACTGTTTCGTCAGTATCTTTTGCCGCGCGCCGGAGCCTATGTCCGCGAATACAAGGTAATTTATTCTCAGGCTCTTGAGGCGGGCGTGATTCTGCGTCTGAACGTTCGGGTCAATCAATCCGTGCTGCGGGACGGGCTCGTTCGCATGGGATTCATGGAGACATTGGCCGTACCGTTGCCCGTGACCGTGGAACGGCCCGAGGACCTTTCCGAGGAAGAGGCGCTTGCTCTGGACAATCTGCTGGTGCTGACCAATGCCATTCCGCAGGAAAATGCCGGATTCCGGTTCATCCTGTCCCGTGGGGCGGAAAATCTCTACCGGGGCCAATTAATGACTCCGGATCGGGAATGGACTGCTCTGGACAAGGATATGGCTAACCTCTGGTTTACCTTGTGGGCGCATCATTTCAACAGGGCCGAGGTTCGGTCCGCAAGTTCCGACCGTGCCACGCTTGCGGTTTCCGGCTGGTTTTCCCCGGATGGCGTGCTGGAGTTTCAGCGAGTGGTCGGAGGCTGGGATTCCGTTGTCAGGGACGTGAATCTTCTGGACATGGACATGGAATCTTCCGGAGTCGGTGCGAGCTGGAGTTTTCGCATCATGGATGCCGAGGGACTGAAGCGCAGGCTGGATGCCTATCTGCCTGAGCGCGGGTTGCGGTATCAGATCGTCCGGGAGGCGGACAAGTAGGGGGGCAATGATGAGCCGCGATTCGATTTGGACCGTTCCGAATCTGCTGACCGCCAGCCGCATTCTGCTGACGCCGGCTTTTGTCGTGGCCTATACCAGCGAGCGTTTCTATCTGGCGTGGGCTCTGTTCGCCATTGCGGGACTGACCGATGCTCTGGACGGTTTTCTGGCCCGTCTGCTGCGCCAGCGCTCTCAGCTCGGAGCCATGCTCGACCCGTTGGCAGACAAGACCCTGCTCGTGACTTCCTTCATCTGTCTTGCGTTGCAGGGCTGGATTCCCACATGGCTGGCGGTTCTGGCCGTGAGCCGGGACGCGATCATTGTCGGCGGGCTGGTCTTTCTCCAGATTTGGGGCGTGGACGTGAAGTCGCGCATTCAACCCATCTGGGCGAGCAAGTTCACGACCACGGCCCAGATTCTGCTCGTGATCTATGTCATGCTGGAAAAGACCTTCATGTTTTCCTTTCCCGTGCTGCTGCAGAGTCTCATCTGGGTGACCGGGCTGCTTACCATTGTTTCCGGCATTCTGTATTTTCGGCGCGGTTTCGCCATGATGGCCGAGCCCATCGAGGACCGCACCTGCTGATTTGCTTCAATGCATGAAAAAAAGGCCCGCAAGCATGTGCTTGCGGGCCTTTTTTCATTGACTTGGAACGGGGGAGGACTAGCCTTCCTTTTTTTCCTCATCTTTTTTCGGGGTCACGTCGATTTCGTCGGGCTCATTGGTGGCCCGCTTGAAATTGCTGATGGCCTTTCCGATGCCGCCGCCGATTTCAGGCAGTTTGTTGGCACCGAAGATAAGCAGCACGATGACGAGGATAATCAACAGTTCCCAGATGCCGAAGCCGCCGATCATATATGTCCTCCAGTGGTAGAAGTCTTAAAGGGAAAGCAGATTGCGCTATACACCCGGCCGTCTTCAAGGTCAAGGATGCAGGCCGTGGCACGGGCGGTTTCCCGGGGCCGGGCTTTACAATTGCGGAGTCGGCCTATACATCTTCCGTAACAATGAAAAGCCGGTGTGCGGTGAAGTTCTCTGAGGGGTTGGCGCGTAATCGGAAGGATTCGGGAATATGGGTGATTTTTGTCGTTTGCCGGGGCTCGGATGCGTTTATTACGCAAGGGGGCGCTGCCTGTACGAAGAGGAGTTGAATCCCGGATACAATCAGGCGTTGCGGTGCAAGGTCCTTTTGCACTGGGAGGCCGCCTATGACGATTTTCTTTGCCGTGTGGATGCGTTCGCTCTGGATCAGGACGTGGTGCCGGACTTGTGGCGGCGTCGGTTCGAGCGACTCGTTCAGGAACAGTACGGGTGCGATGATTTCGAACATGCGCCCGGGGCCGGTCCTCCTTCCTGCGCTTTTGTCATGGATGGGCTGTGTCTGCTGCGGCTGCCGAGATGCGAGGGGCGGTGCAGGCGTTTCAAACCTGTGGTGACAGGTGATTTTTTCGATTTTTGATCAAGGAGAGGACCATGCTTATATATTTTCCTTCCATGCATCCGGGAACGCTGACGAACCGGATCGTTTCTGGCTCCCTTTTTTTTGATCCCGGCTTGACTGCCGACAGGAACGAAGCCTGTTTTCGGCCCGAGGGACTGCCGCTTGATCCTGCCGCGGCGCAATCTCTGGTTCGCGACTGTGTGGCTTTTGGCGAACAGTTCAAGGACCCTGCGGAAATGGCATACTTCGGCGTGCAGACGTCCGAGGAGTTCTATGCAAAGGACAGAGCCAGTGCGATTCAGCAGGAGCTGCTCAACCGGATTTCCGGCAATGCCGGGGAAAAGGCGGAGCACGAGGCCCGGGCCAGAGCGCAGTTCGTTCTGGTGCTGGCATGGTCCTTCGAGGAACGCATGCTGGAATTGCAGGGCATCGAACAGGGCGTGAAGCGGTCATGGGGAAAGTTTTTCGATGAGACCCTCGGCATGGACGAGGAGGATCGGCGCGAGGAAAAGGTGCTGAACGTGGAGCAGGCATTGAGCCACACCGGTGGCGTTACCGACGGATTGCGCGTGGACCTGCCCTGGCAGCGCATGATCGAGGCGCTTGCGGTTCTTCTGCCGGAAGACAGTGTGCTTGTGTGCACGGATGAAGCCGTTGCATCCCAGTGGCGGGACATGGATATCGAGTTTGTCCCGGCTGCGGGAGACGATCTGCCCGAAGGGGCGCAGACCGCCCGGGTTCCGGCCTGGAGACTGGCCGGTCGCAGAAGCGCGCCGAAGAGCATGCCCCATGTGCTCCGCGACATGACAGTTGTTTTGGTTTAACAGGAATTGATTTCAAGGAGATACGAGTGATTCAACTGAATGACCTCATGCGGCTGGACTGCCTCAAGGGCCTGAAGTGCATAGTGTTTGATTGCGATGGTGTGCTGATCGATTCATACGACGCGAACATGCGGTATTACGGGATGGTCAAGGAGACGCTGGGACTGCCTCCGCTTACTCCGGATGAAAAAGTGTATGTGCACAGCCACACCCACAAGGAAGGGCTGGAATACATCACTCCCGAGGACCGTTTCGAGGATGCGTGGAAATTTCAGGAAGGATTTCATTACAAGGACCTGCTTCCGTATCTCAAGCTGTCCGACGGGTTGCATGAACTGCTCTGGTGGCTGCGGGACGCGGGCTTTCTCATGGCCGTGAACACCAGCCGTACCGATACCATGCCTCTGATTCTGAACCAGTTCGATCTGGAGCCGTATTTCCACCCGGTCATCACCTCCGCCGATGTGCGGCGGCCCAAGCCCAATGCCGAGGGCATGCATCGGATCATGGCCAAGCTGAATGTGGAAGCCCATGAGATCGCCTTCATCGGCGATACTGCCGTGGACATGCGCACTGCGCGGAATTCCGGTGTGCGTTTCTGGGCCTATGGCGACGAGTTGCTTGATGCAGACGTGCACATATCGGATTTCTGGACTTTGCGTCGACTGCTGCATAGGGCATACGAAGGGGCGGGACGCATCATTTAGCACTTGATTTGTGAATGGCTGTGTGCAAATTTACTGTCTTGAAGGCAGTCTCTGAAAACAACGAGGCGGAGGATTCATGTCCGTTCTGGGTTCCCTTGTTCAGGCCGCAGCTTTCGTGCTCGGCGCAGTGTTGAATATCTATTTCTGGATTGTCATTGTTTCCGCCCTGCTTTCCTGGGTGAATCCCGATCCGTACAATCCCATCGTCCGTTTTTTGCGGGCCATGACCGAACCTGTCTTTTACAAGATCCGCCAATGGATTCCCTTTGCGGTTGTGGGCGGCTTCGACCTGACTCCCGTGGTCGTGCTGCTGGTCATCAAGGTCGCGGAGATCGTGATCGTGGGGAATCTGGCTCAACTGGCATTTTCCCTTCGTTCGGGAGCCATGATGTAGGAGGGCAGAAGTGACGCTTTCCAAGATCGATCTTCTCAACAAGCGGTTTTCCCGCAGAATGTTCGGGTACTCCCGGCTCGAGGTGGACCAGTTCCTCCTTGAACTCGCCGAGGTGCTCGGAGATGCGGCGGAAACCCAGAAATCCCTGAAAAAAAAGGTCAAGCGGCTGGAATCGGCCGTGAGCGAATATCGCCAGCGGGACGAAACCCTGCGCGATACGCTCATGAGTACCCAGAAAATGGTGGACGACCTCAAGGTACAGGCGTCCAGGGAAGCCCAGCTCATTCTGGACGAGGCTCGCACCAAGGCCGATGCCACGGTGCAGAAGGGTCACAACCGGCTTGCTCAACTGCATGAGGAGATAGAGTCCATCAAGCGCCAGCGCACGCAGTTCGAAATTCAACTGAAGGGGCTACTACAGGCGCATATGGAAATGCTGGAAAGGTGCGACCCCGAACGTGACAAGTTCGAGGAAATGGAGTCAAAGCTCAAGTATCTGAAAAAAGCTGAATGACGAACACTTCCTCTTCAATACAGCACGAATTCGTGAATTTTGCCGGAAACGGCACGTGGCGGGTCGCCGTTTGGGTCCAACCGGGATCCAAGACGGATGGACCCGCCGGTTTGTATCAGGGGTGCGCAAAGATTAAGCTTTCCGCCCCTGCCGTGGACAACAAGGCGAACAAAGCACTTGTGGCTTTTGTGGCAAAACGATTAGGATTGAAAAAACGCCAGATCGAAATTGAAACAGGCCATACTGACCGCAGAAAGCGGCTGGCCGTCAATGCGGCGGTGGAACCCGATTGGGAAAGGCTGTTGCCTCCGGTCGGCACCGCGTGACCCTCAACAAAGGAGCGGTACATGGAAGCCAGAGACATTGAAATCATTGAGCGGTACCAGTCCCAGGACGCCGAACTCAAGGCGCTATGGGACCAGCACACCTCTTTTGAGAAGATGCTCGCCAAGATGGAATCCAAGTCGGCCCTGAGCCCGACCGAGACGCAGGAAATCAAGGAACTCAAGAAGAAGAAGCTGGCGGGCAAGACCAAGTTGCAGACCTTGTTGGACAAGTATCGACAAACGGAGGCTTAGTATGGAAATGACCGGGGCCCAGATCCTTTTGAAGTGTCTGGAAAAAGAGGGAGTGGATGTCGTGTTCGGTTTTCCGGGCGGCGCAGTCATCGACATTTATGATGAAATTCCCAATTCTTCCGTAGAGCATATTCTCGTACGTCACGAACAGGGCGCGATTCACGCGGCTGACGGCTATGCCCGGGCAACGGGCAATGTAGGGGTATGCCTGGTCACTTCCGGCCCCGGTGCGACGAATACGGTTACCGGGATCGCCACCGCGTATGGAGACTCCATTCCGGTGGTGGTCTTTACCGGGCAGGTGCCCACGCCGCTCATCGGCAACGATGCCTTTCAGGAAGTGGACATCGTGGGCATCACCCGGCCCTGCACCAAGCACAACTATCTGGTCAAGGACATCAAGGACCTGGCGCGTACAGTGAAGCAGGCCTTTTATCTGGCGCGCTCCGGTCGTCCCGGTCCCGTTCTGGTGGACTTGCCCAAGGACGTCATCACCGCCTCGTGCGAATTCGAGTATCCCGAAGAAGTGCACATGCGCAGCTACAATCCGAATGTGAAACCGCACATCGGACAGGTGCGCAAGGTCGCCGATCTGATCAGAAAGGCGGAACGGCCGCTGTTCTACACGGGCGGCGGCGTTATTTCCTCCAGAAGTCACGAAGAGCTGGTCTGGCTGGCGGACAACCTCAGGATTCCCGTGACCTCCACCCTGATGGGACTGGGTGCGTATCCGGGCGAAGGGGACATGTGGCTGGGCATGCTCGGCATGCACGGCACCTATGCCGCGAACATGGCGGTGAACAACTGCGATCTGCTTCTGGCCGTTGGCTCGCGTTTCGACGACCGCGTCACGGGCAAGATCAGCACGTTTGCCCCGCATGCCACCATCGTGCATATCGATGTGGACCCCACTTCCATTCAGAAGAACGTGTCCGTGCACGTCCCGCTGGTTGCGGATTGCAAGGCTGCGCTTGGTGCGCTCAAACGGGAGCTGAAACCTTCCCTTGATCAGGTCGACTGCGGTGAAAAGCGCCGCGACTGGATTGATCAGGTGACGCAGTGGAGTCAGGAGCATCCGCTTACCTACATTGATGAAAGCGATTCCATCAAACCGCAGTATGTGGTGGAAAAGATTTACGAGATCACCAGGGGTGACGCGATCATTGCCACGGAAGTCGGGCAGAATCAGATGTGGGCGGCCCAGTTCTACAAGTTCAAGGGGCCGAATTCCCTGCTTACCTCCGGCGGACTTGGCACCATGGGGTACGGGTTTCCCGCAGCCATGGGCGCACAGCGCGCGTTTCGCGACAAGCTCGTCATCGACATCGCCGGTGACGGCTCCATCCAGATGTGCATTCAGGAAATGATGACCGTGGTCTGCAACAAGCTGCCTGTGAAAATCGTCATTCTCAACAACGGCTATCTCGGCATGGTTCGGCAGTGGCAGGAGCTGTTTTACGACCGGAACTACTGCGAGACCTGCATGGACGCGCAGCCGGATTTCGTGAAGCTGGCCGAAGCCTACGGAGCCGCCGGGTTCCGGATTACGGAAAAAAAGGACGTGGAATCAACCCTGCGCGAAGCCTTCGCTCTGGACAAGCCGGTCATCGTGGATGTCCGGGTGGCCCGGGAGGAGAACGTGTATCCCATGGTTCCGGCTGGTGCGTCCCTGACTGAAATGCTGCTGGTGTAGGAGAATGGCGATGAGCAAGCACACACTTTCCGTCACGGTTGAAAACGAACCCGGCGTGCTGTCCCGGGTGGCCGGGCTGTTCAGCGGCCGCGGCTTCAATATCGAGTCCCTCAATGTTGCGCCCACTCTGGAAAAGGGCGTTTCCCTCATGACCATCGTTGCCGAGGGCGACGACCAGATCATCGAGCAGATCGTCAAGCAGCTTCGCAAGCTGGTACCCACCGTCAAGGTGCGCGATCTTACGGAACTGGATTCCGTGGACCGTGAAATGGTGTTGCTCAAGGTCAATGCCGAGGATTCCAAGCGTGCGGAAATTCTCCGCATTGTGGATATCTTCCGGTGCAAGGTCGTGGACGTGAGTCCCGACGAACTGACCATTGAAGTGACTGGCGATCAGGGCAAGATCACCGCACTGATCAATCTGCTTACCCGTTTCGGCATCAAGGAGATAGCCCGTACCGGCAATGTAGCCATGATGCGGGCCATGCAGAGCAGCCTATAGCGGGCCATCCCTTTTGTTTCCACGGGTCCGGGCTGCTGGTCCGGTCCCGGTGGTTGCCTTTTGGCATATAGTTCACCCCCAAACAACGCGGCCACGCGTGGCAAAACGTATATGAGGAGAGAATCCCATGAAAGTGTATTACGAAAAGGATGCTGATCTGAAATTTCTCAAGGACAAGACCGTTGCCATCATCGGCTATGGCAGCCAGGGTCATGCCCATGCCCAGAACCTGCGCGATTCCGGCGTGAACGTGATCGTGGCGCAGCGCCCCGGCGGTCCGAATTATGATCTGGCCAAGGAGCACGGCTTCGAGCCCATGAGCGTTGCCGATGCTTCCAAGCAGGCGGACTTGATCATGATTCTGCTGCCCGACCAGTATCAGGCCGATGTGTTCAGAAAGGACATTCAGCCCAATCTGGTTCCCGGCAATGCGATTGCCTTTGGTCACGGCTTCAACATCCACTACCAGCAGATCACCGCGCCCAAGGGTGTTGACGTGATGATGATCGCGCCCAAGGGCCCGGGCCATCTGGTTCGCCGCACCTACACCGAGGGCGGCGCTGTTCCCGCTCTGGTGGCAGTTGCACAGGACGAGTCCGGCAAGGCCATGGACATTGCTCTGGCCTACGCCAAGGGCATCGGCGCCACTCGCTCCGGTGTTATCGAGACCACGTTTCGCGAGGAGACCGAGACCGACCTGTTCGGCGAGCAGGCCGTGCTGTGCGGCGGTCTGACCGAACTGTGCAAGGCCGGCTTCGAGACTCTGGTGGAAGCCGGATATCAGCCCGAGGTCGCGTACTTCGAATGCCTGCACGAGCTCAAGCTGATCATCGACCTGATGTACGAGGGCGGCATGGCCAAGATGCGCTATTCCATCTCCGACACCGCCGAGTTCGGTGATTACGTGACCGGTCCCCGCATCATCACGGACGAGACCCGCGAGGAGATGCGCCGCGTGCTCAAGGACATTCAGCAGGGCCGTTTTGCCCGTGACTTCATTCTGGACAATCAGGCCGGTCAGGTCGGACTCAAGACCATGCGCCGCGTGAACGCCGAGCACCAGATCGAGGAAGTCGGCGGTCGTCTGCGCGAGATGATGAGCTGGCTCAAGAAGGATTAGTTCCGATTCTTTGGCATCCGTTTCAGCGGCCTTCCCTTGCGGGAAGGCCGCTTTTTTGTGCCGTTTCGCGTCTCGAATTCTTTTTCCCATTGTTTCAACTGGTTGTGAATTTATTGCAGAAAGGGCCGTTTTGTTGCTTGACCCGATGGAAAAGTGCTCTTAAAAGGTGCCTCGTTTTTGAGATAACGAGGTGTGCAAGTGGAATCGAATGTCCTTATATTAGGGATGGTTATATTTCTGGCTGAGGTTGCGGTTCTGACACTTGGGACCATCCGGACCATGGTGACCGTGCTTGGGGAAACCAAGGCGGCCTTTCTGCTGGGCTGTCTGGAGATGTCCCTGTGGATTTTCGGTACGTCCGCAGTCATGCTCAAGGTGGGGGAAGAGCCGTTTCTCGGCGTGTGCTACGCCGTGGGGTTCGCCTGCGGCAACGTGGTGGGCATTCTGGCCGAACGCAAGCTCGCTCTGGGCAATGTGGTGGTTCGCATCATCAGCGCATGGCATGGGCCACGCATTGCCGAGGCCGTGCGGCAGGCCGGGTACGGCATTACCACGGTCGCCGGGGAAGGCTCGGAAGGACCGGTCACGGTGCAGTTCGTGGTCTGCAAGCGCAAGGACATGAAGCATGTGCTTCGCGTTGCCCGGGAAGTCGATGCCGAAATTTTCTACACCTTTGAAACCGCGGGAGGGGCGAACCACGTTCAATCTCCGTCGGAGAGCCGCGCCCGGCGCATTGCCGGTATGTTCAGAAAGGCGGTTCCCCAGTTCTAGCCACAGTCCCGCGTTGACATATAGTGAAGACAAAACGCCCGGCCTTGCGCAAGCCCGGGCGTTTTGTCTTCCGGTTCGGAATGTGGAGGCTCAGTCGAGCGTGGCAGCGAATTCGCGTACTGTCCGGTTGAAGTCCTCGGCGTCCTCGTAAAAGGGAATGTGCCCGCTGTGGTCGAACAGGGCCAGGGTCGAATTCGGCAGGGAATCCGCCACGAATTGTCCGGCTCCCGGGCCGTAGCAGAGGTGCTCTGACCTGCCGTAGGCCACGAGCGCGGGCACGGAAACCTTGGGCAGCACGTCCAGATAGTCCCGGCGCGCATAGTCCGCATAGATTGCCGCGGCCGAGCTGGCGGGAATCTTGAGGTGCTCCCGGAGCATCCATTCCATGTCCTGCTGGGGGGCGACCCCGGAAAGGAACATGTTGCTCACGAACAACCTGCCGTAAGTGTCCCGGCTGCGTTCCATGGCGTCCAGATCCGCTTCCATTGCCTCGGCGTTGTGGTCGCGGTAGCGGTGGGTGTTCCATGGTTCCGAACACATGGGCGCTGGCGCGGATTCCACCAGGCCGATGCCGTCCAGCCTGTGTCCGCCGAATTGGTTCCAGTATTCCAGCACGGCGGCTCCGCCCATGGACCAGCCCATGAGCAGGCATCCGTTCAGGTCCAGAGTGTCGATGATGTCCCGAACGTCCTTGGCGTAGCGGGGCATGGTGTGCCCGTTGTCCGTGTTCGTGGAATTCCCGTGGCTGCGGAAGTTCACGGCCACGAGACAGAAATCCTTTTCCAGTCCCTGCATCTGCCGTTCCCAGAACCGGGAGCTCATGGTCCAGCCGTGCAGCAGCACGAGGGGACGTCCCTGTCCGCGAATCTCCACCCGCAATCTGGCCCGGTCCGTGGTTGTCACTCCGAGTTCTGCATGGTCCGGGCCGCGGTGTTCGATGATGTCGACCACTCCCATCAGCGTTGGTCCGGGTCGGTTTGAGGTACGGGCTTGATGTCGATCACCGGGGTATTGTCCAGTGCCTCGAGCGGTTCCACTTCCAGTCTGGCACCTTCAATGGACACCAGAGTGACGCGATGCAGACCGATGGGATTGGGGCGCTGGGGCGAACGCGTGGAAAAGACTCCGCGTTTGGGCCGGGATTTGTCGCCTCTGGGATGAACGTGCGTCACGGAGCGATCGGACAGGTGGAACCATGTGAACAGTTCCAGAGCCATGCCCGGCTTCAGGCCGTTCAGGCTGGAGGCGAATTCCGGGGTGATCTCGACGATGGCGCGTACCGCGCCGGGTTCGTCTTCCATTTTCGGGGCGGAATCCAGAGTCTTGATCGAGGACCGGATGTGGCCGATGGGGGTGAGAGTCAGGTCCATGTGCGCTCCTAGTTTTCGAAATGGTCGAAGCCCGGGGCCTCGAAGGGCTGTCCGTTCACGATCAGGCCCGGCATGTCCGTGACTTTGCCGATGACCCGGATGCCGGGAACGGATTCGATCTTGCTCTTGAGGTCCAGAAAATCCGCTGCGCCGACAAGGGCGTAATCCTCGCCGCCCTGGATTGCCAGATTGACGGGGTCGGCATTGATGGCGTTGGCGAATTCAATGACTTCAGGGTGCAGCATGTCTTCGCGGATGTCCAGACTGGCTCCCAGTTCCGGGCCGACAAGCCGGGGCAGATCGCGAGCCAGTCCGTCGGATACGTCCATCATGGATTTGACGCCAGCCGCATTGAGCAGAGTCCCGATGAGGACCTTGGGTTTTGGCCGGAGATGCGCGGCCGTGGCCGAAGGAAGGGCCTTTGCCGCTTCCGGGCCCGAGGCTTCCAGCGCCATGAGGCCGGCCCGGGCAAGGCCCATGTCGCCGGACAGGAACAGGATGTCTCCGGGCTTGCAGTTTTCGCGTTGCACGAAACGTCCGCCGCTGCCGGGCTGGCCGTAGATGGTGATGCTCACGCCGATCTTTTCCGCGCGGCTGAGATCGCCGCCCACAAGCGCAAGGTCGTTCTGCCGGGCTATCTGGCTCATGCCGGAGAAGAATTTTTCCCAGAATTCGCCGGGCACGTCTGCCGGGATCATGAGGTCCATGCCAAAGGCCAGAGGTTTGGCTCCCATGGCCGCGATATCGCTGATGCTGACGGCAAGGGCCTTGTATCCGATGTCCTCCGGGGAAAAGTAGCGGGTGCGGAAATGCTGGTCTTCCAGAAACAGATCCGAGGACACGCACAGTTCCGTGCTCGCGGGCAGCACGCCGCAGTCGTCACCCCTGCCGAGTACCAGATGCGGATGGCGGCGGGGAAAATGCCGATCAATGCAGGCGAGGAATTTCTCTTCAGAGTCAAGTTTCATGGTTTGCTCTCGATTTCAGTTGGTTACAGCATCTTGAGATAATCCCCGATAATGACCTTGAGGCCGAAACCCGGGAAGTTCACTTTGTACTTGTTGGGCGGGATGTGGGCGATGATTTTCCCTTTCCCGAAAATCTTGTGTTCGCAGATGCCCAGTTTGCAGGGCGCAGGCTGTGCCGGGGCCGTGGACGTCGGGAATGCCGGGGCCTTTGGCGTGGTAGCGGGTTTTCTGCGTTGCTCCAGTCCACCGGAATAGGATTCGTTCAGGCTGTCGTACACGGTTTCGGGCAGTTCCTGAATGAACGGGCTGGGCAGGGCCGGATCGGACATGCCGTTGAAGCGGTTGTAGATTGTGGAAGGCACGAACAGGTACAGCTCTTCCTTGGCACGGGTGCAGGCCACGTACATGAGACGGCGTTCCTCCTCCATGTCCTCGGGCTTCTGCATGGCCTTGCGCGAAGGAAAACGGTCCTCCACCAGATCGATGAGGATGACCGCACTCCATTCCAGCCCCTTGGACGAATGGACCGTGGACAAGACCAGAGCGTTTTCCTTGCGTTTTTCCTCTTCCGGGTCGCCGTCGAGACTCATGTCGCCGAGAAAGGTTTCCACGTCCTGATAGCTGCCCGCGATCTGGGCAAGCTGTTCGAGTCCGGCCTGCCGCTTGGGGTAGTCGTCCGGGTAGCGTTCCACGAGCATGGGCTGGTAGAACGTGATGATCCGGTCGATGGCCGGGGCAGGCTTGAGCTGCATCTTGCCCAGAGCATCCAGCTCGGCCAGCATGTCCTTGAGCGCGGGCTGCTTCCTTTTCATCTGCTCGAGGTATTTGGCATTGCCCGTGTGAATGGCCTGATAGATTTTCTGGACCGTCTTGGGACCGATGCCCTTGAGCGGAGACAGGGCACGCTGCCATGCCATGAGGTCGTGGGAATTCACGGCAAGGCGCAGATAGGCCAGCACGTCCTTGATGTGAGCGGCCTCGTGAAAGCGGATTCCTCCGTATTTCTGGTACTCGATGCCCACGCGGGCCAGCGCCACTTCCAGAGGATAGGACTGGTATCCAGCCCGGAACAGCACGGCGATGTCGTGCAGATCGTATTTCCTGTAAAGTTCCAGCACCTTGTCCACCACGAGCCGAGACTGGGTCTGATCACTCATGGTTTTGACCACGCAGGGCAGCTTGCCGTAGTTGCGGTCCGAAAACAGGGTCTTGTCGAATTTGGTGAACGCGCCTTTCAGGATTTCGTTGGTCATGTCCAGAATGGGCTGGACCGAGCGGTAGTTCTGTTCCAGCCGGATGACCCGGGTGTTCTCGAAGAAGTTGGGAAACTCCAGAATGTTTGCCACGTTTGCGCCGCGAAAGGCATAGATGGACTGGGCGTCGTCGCCCACGGCCATGACATTGCCCCGGCGACCGGCAAGCTGCTTGACGATGCGCGCCTGCACCAGATTGGTGTCCTGATATTCGTCCACCATGATGTAGCGGTACCGGGCCTGAAGCTGGTTGCGGAGCGGTTCGTTGTCCCGAAGCAGGGTGTCCAGCTTGAAGAGCAGGTCGTCATAGTCCATGAGTGCGTGGTTGCGCTTGAATACGTCGTATCCCTTGGAAATCTGAACCAGATCTTCCAGATACGGATTCAGGTGGTAGGCTTCCTTGTCCAGAAGCTGATCCAGCGTGAGTTCCTTGTTTCTGGATTTGCTGATCAGGTCCATGAGCGTGCTTTTTCTGGGATAGGATCGGTCGCCCTTGCCGAACTTGAGGTCGTCCTTCACGCTTTTGACGATGGATTCGGATTCGCCTCTGTCCATGAGGGTGAATCCGTTGTCGAATCCGATGTCCATGGCGTTTCGGCGCAATGTGGCATAGGCAAAGGAGTGGAACGTGCCTCCGCTGGTTCCGGTCAGGGGGCGACCGAGAATGAATTCGGCGCGCAGAAGCATTTCCTGCGCCGCCTTGCGCGTGAAGGTCAGGAGAAGAATCTGTGACGGATCAACGCCCTGTTCCACGAGATGGGCCAGACGGTAGACAATGGTTCTGGTCTTGCCACTGCCTGCGCCCGCGATGACGAGTACCGGGCCTTCGGTGGTGGTGACGGCTTCAAGCTGGGCCGGATTGAGTTCCTTGGCAAAATCTATGGGCATATGCTGTTGTCTGCTATGTCGAAATGTTTGAGGATTTCCGCTCCGGTGTCGCGCATGCGTTCCGGGCGGCTTCCGTGGGAGTCGAACCAGATCGCGCCGTTGACCGTATGCGTGCCGGTTCTGCCGAAATGGCCGAACACCTCGGTTCGGTCGAATTTGGCCTTGAGGTCGAAGCCGGGGCGGGCCTGACACACAAGGTCGGGAACCGCCGGGCCTTCGGCTTCGGGATAGAGTTCCGCTGCCGTGTGCACCTGTTCCATGACCTGTTCGCCGTTCCAGGTCAGGGCCATGAGATCGTCTCGGATGCGGTGCGTCAGAGCGGCCGTCTGTTCCGGCTGCACCTGTCCGCGAGCGAACCGGGAAGAGGTATGCATGTAAATTCGGCCCGGGTCCAGAGCAAAGGCGCGTGTTTCCGGCCCGATGCACGATGCATCCCATTCGTTTTCCGGTTCACGGTTCAGCATGAGCAGGCCCTGATGCTTGAGCCATGTGTTGAGGCATACTTCGGTCTTGAGTTCCGTGAATCCGTGGTCCGCCACGACCATGAGCCGTTTCGGGGCATCCAGAGCGTCGTAGCGTTCCAGAATCCGGCCTATGGCTGCGTCCCATTCCACGAAAAAGGCCAGACAGTCGATGTGGTGAGGGTGATCCGGGTGCAGGACCGCATCCATGAGAAAGTGGAAGAGTCGGTCCGTTTCCGTGAGCACCAGCACGAAGACATCCCACGAAAGGTCGGGCCAGAGCAGATCAAGGGCGTTCATGCGCGAGGCCAGTGTACGGCGCAGCCCCTTCAGGAGATACGCGGGATCGGATGCGCCTCTGTTGGTGTCCGCTTCCAGCTCGTAATGCATTTCCCGCAGTTTTTCCGCGAGAAAGGGGGGATATGCGGCCTTGTCCATGTCCTGCGCCACGAATCCGGAGATGAGCATGCCGCGCAGCGGTTGCGCCGGATAGGTATTGGGCAGGTTGATGATTCGGGACACGTATCCGGCCTGCCCGAGCCGGTCGAAGATCGTGGGACAGGCTACTTGCGTGGCATCGGCAACGGAAACTTCGTAGGTTTGCGGATTCATGCTGGCAAATCCGTAGATGGAATGGCTTTCCGGACCTCGGGCCGTGGCAAGGGATGTCCAGTTCACGGGCGAAAGCTCGGGAAGTTCGGCCCGGACCCGGGTTGCTTCACGGGCAATGCGCGCGATGTTCGGCAGGTGCGTTCCGAGCGAACGCGCCAGATCAAGGGGAAGGCCGTCAAGGCCGAGCACCACGAGACGGTTTCGCGGTGCATGGGACGAGAGAAGTATGCTCATTCGTGCTGTGTCCGGGTTGCGATGATCACGACCGGACATGGTGCGTCATAGGCGCGGCGATGTCAAAGTCCGGGAAGGTCGTTTTCCGGCAGGAATGTACGGGCAATCAGGTTGTAGGTCGTGTCCTCGGAGCGGAGCACCTCGGGCGTAAGGCCCTGAATGCGGCTCCACGAGCAGTTTTCCCAGAGATGCAGGGAATAGACGTCGGAATCCAGAGGTTCGTTCCGGTCGAACATGGCGGCAATTCCGGCCCGCGTGTACAGGAAGTGGAAAAAGCTTTTCTGCGGTTCGATGTGGATGGCGTCCGGCATTTTCCTTGCCAGCAGGCTCGGGTAGAAGATGGAATGGTTGTCCCATTCGCGAGAGCCGGGCTCTCCGCCCTGAAAGCAGTGGACGTGATCCTTGAGCCATGCCGCGGCAAATCGGCTGCCCTTTTCCGCCATCATCAGGGCGTTGCACAACCCTTCGTGTCCCTGCGGGGCCATGACGAACGGGTGAGTGTACAATTCGTCCGGCATGGGGTGCACGAACAGGGTGTCCATGTCCGCGTACACGCCGCCGTTCGCCATGAGGATTTCCAGCCGGAGCACGTCGGCCTGATGCGCGTAGCTGGATATGGGCATTCCTGCGATTTCCCTTGGCGGACGGGCCTTTTCCAATGTGAGATGCGGCCTGATCCAGTCCCACCACGGCCCGTATGGCTCGAAATGATGGTGAAACACGACCGAATCGGGGCGGTTGACCGCAATGCAGGACTTGACTGCCAGGGCGTGGACCATGTGCAGTGGCGCTGTCTGTTCCTTGAGGCCGAAGATGAAGTGGAATTCTTTCGGGATCATGGCGACCGTCCTGTTTGCGGTTTTCGATCATTGCATAAGTACTTGTGCAAGATCGTTTTTGTCAAGGAACGGTCACGGCATGATCACGGCATGAAAAAAGCCCGGCTCATGCCGCTTGGGGCATGGCCGGGCGCGTATCGGCGAATCCATGGAGTCAACTGAGGATTTCGGCTTCGAATTTTTTCAGGAAGAAGACGGGATTGTACGAAAGCTTGGCCTTGCGCAGACCCTCGTCTCCAAGGTCCTGCTCCCGGTTGACATAGGCATGCTTGCCTGCCTCGTTTTCCAGAAACATCTGGTTGATGGCCTGGTACACGCCCTTGAAGCGCACGTCGCCCTTTTCGAAATGGATGACCATGGTGTCGCCGCAAAGCGGTTCGGCCACGGTATAGGCGATGACCTTGCCATCGATGCGCAGGGTGGCTCCGGTCAGGTTGTCGATCTGGTCGAAGTTGTGCAGCACGCGGGTGATGGCCCGGTTCTCCGCCTTGAGTGCTTCGGACGGATTGTGCTCCTCGTACCATTTGTACCATTCGTCCTGCATTTCCAGAACTTCCTCGACGCACTCCGGTCCCATGGGCTCGTACTGGTAGTCGTATTTCTTTTTGAACTGGTTGAGCAGGTTCTTTTTCTTGTGGAATTTGTTGCCCTTGAGCGCAACCATCTCCTCCACGGAATATACGTAGTCCCAATGGTCGCGGTTTTCCGTGATTTCCATGCGCGGCCCGAACGCCTTTGCCCACAGTCCGGCCAGATGCTCGGGTACCCGTGTGAAGCTGGCTGCATCGAGCATGGCCTTGCAGTCGGTCCAGTCGTAATCGTCCCACGCTCCCACGGGCGCCCAGTATGCGGGAGTCGGATAGTTCTGGCGAATGAAGACCAGTCCCTTGTGAAAGGCCCATTCCAGCTTGTAGTATTCGGCCCAGCCCCAGATGTTGGCCAGCGCGAAGTCCGAGGTGACGAGCTGGGGACAGCCGTTCAGCGCGGCGCGATATTCTTCCTGTCGGTCCAGTGAAAGCGGTTCAAAAGTCAGGGACATGCCATCAGTCCTTGTTGTTTCTGGTTTTGATCATGGCAAAACGCTGCCAGTTTCTGAATGTATAGAAGTACATGAGCAGCAGGGCTTGAACGATTTGCGAGCAGAACATGGCTATCCAGATGCCCGAGGCGTCCTGCATTATCTCATGCCCGAGAATCCATGCCAGCGGCAGGCGGATGCACCAGACAGCGGTTCCCATGAGTACCATGTTGTACAGCGTGGCGCCAGCGCCGTTGAATGCGCCCGCCACGATCATGCCGGTCAGGGTGAACGGAATCGCCATCATGTTCCATTTGAGATACTCCACGGCCTCGGCAGCCACGACCGCATCCGGAGTGAGCAGGCCGACCCATGGCGTGACAATCTGCCACACGGCCAGTGTGAGCAGGGAAATGGACGTCAGTCCGATGCCGAGGATGCGGAAGCCGAACATCTTGGCTTCCAGAGGCTTTCTTGCGCCGAGGTAATGGCCGATGATGATGCTCGCGGTCATGTTGAAGGCGAATGCGGGCAGGAACATGGCGGATTCGATGCGCAGACCGATGGCCATGCCCGCCAGAGCATTGACGTTGTCGCCAAGTGGCAGGCTCGCGGTGATCGCATACAGCACCATGTATCCGGAGTGCCAGACCACCTGCATCAGGCCGGACGGCCATGCCACTTTTGCCAGATAGGGCAATGCCCGTTTCGTCCAGCGCCATGGCGCGAAACATCCGGCGCAGAGCACCTTCTTGCGCAGCAGGATCAGAACATTCATGGCCGCGCCGCCGCAGATGGAGCCGAAGGTCGCCCATGCCAGTCCCTTGAATCCGATTTCCGGAAATCCCCACCAGCCGAGACCGAGGCCGATGTCCAGCACCGCGTTGACCGTGGTGACCGTTATCATGGAATACAGGGGATACATGACCTCCTTGCGCGCCCGGAAGATCGCGTTGGTGATGATCAGCACGTAATACGGTGGCAGAACCAGCAGATATACCGTGAGAAAGTACTCGGTGATGGGTCTGATCTGGTCCGGGACCTGAAGAGCGGTCACGAAGACGTTCTTCATGGGCAGGCCAATGAGCACGAACACGCCGCCCATGACCACGGCCAGTTGCAGACACAGGCCCACGTAGCGCATCACGCGTTTGTGCAGTCCGGCGCCCATGGATTGGCTGATGGCGGCGATGGAACCGTTGGCAACGGCCATGGCCACCACGAGCAGAAAGATGAGGGATTGCGTGATGATCCCCAGTGAGGCCTGCACATCGCGGTCTATCTGTCCGGCCACCCACACGTCGGCCATGCCGATGAGAAAATGGAATCCCATCATGAGCACCTGGGGCCAGGCAAGGCGCCAGATGGTGCGGTATGGGGACCGGGACATGTCTAGTTCGTTGAAATCGTTGGACATGAAAAATAGTGTTTCAGCGTGGGCATGAAGTCGACCGCGCCGGAAGACAATAGGCATTATTCGGCAAATGCCAAGCCGTGTCTGCAAAAAAGTGCGTTCAGTGCGAAAGATCGGTGTTTTTTTCAGTGCTGATGCGGCACATCGCCTTCGGCGTGCACATGGACATGCGTATGCGGCTTCATGGTGCCGGGCCGGACCTTGCCGTTCTGCATGGCCAGAATCGTGTTTGTGGTGGCCCCCAGAAAATCCGGGTTGTGGGACACCACGAGTCTGGGCAGAGCCAGTGAATTCAGGATGGAAACAAGACGGTCCTTGGCGTCCGGGGACAGCCCGGTGGTGGGTTCGTCCAGAATCAGCACTTCCGGGCGCATGGAAAGCAGGGTGGCAAGTGCGACCAGCCGTTTTTCTCCGCCGGACAGGCGGTAGGGCACGTGATCCTCGAATCCTTCCATGCCCACGGTGGCAAGCGCTTCAAGAGCGCGTTCCCTGGCCTTGGTTCGGGAAAGCCCCTGATTCAGGGGGCCGAATGCCACGTCGTCCAGCACGGTGGGGCAGAATAGTTGATCATCCGTATGTTGAAACAGAAAGCCGATGCGAAGCCGGACTTCATCGAAATCCTTGGATGTTTCCATCCTTTTGCCAAACAGTTCCACTTCGCCGGATTGCGGCGCGATCAGGCCCATGAGTATGTGCAGCATGGTTGTCTTGCCGGCACCGTTCGGCCCCATGAGTCCCAGCTTGTCTCCGGCATGCAGGTGAAAATCAAGGCCGTTCAGGGCATTGCCCCTGCCCGGATAGGCGTAGGTCACGTTGGTCAGTTTGATGAGTGCGCTCATCCTGCAAGTCCCCGGTAAAAGATTTCCATGATGATCATTGCGCCGGAAAACAGGGCGAACAGCATTCCGAACGCGTGATCCATGCGGCAAAAGGCAAATTCGGCAAGGGAATGGAACTTTCCCTTGAATCCCCGGCAGCGCATGGCGTTGTTTACGCGTTCGGCCCTGTCCCAGCTCTTGACCAGAAGCATTCCGGCCAGCCAAGCAAAGGAACGATAGGTGTGCATGTCGGTTCGGGGATGGAAGCCCCGGGCACGCATGGCGCGGCGCATGGTTCGGTATTCGTGGTGAATCACGAAGATGTAGCGATAGGTGAACAGGAGCAGATGGCAGAGCTTCGGGGGAACGCCCATCTTCTGCATGGCCGGCCCCAGCGTTTGAACGGGAATGGTGCCGAGCAGCGGCATGAGCATCAGGGAGATGGCATTGGTCTTGATGGTCAGGAGCAATGCGAGCCGGAAGCCCGGGACAGTCGCATGCAGGGGACCGAACGACCAGACAGTGTGCCCGGGAAGGGAAAAGGGCAGGAAAAGCCAGAGAAACAGAACGAATGCGTTGATTGCAAGCAGGCGTTTGCCGACCCGGGAAAGAGACAGTCCGGCCAGCAGGGTGAGCAGCGTGCCGATGCCGAGGGCCGCGCATGCGGTTTCCATTGTCTGGGCAAGCGCCGCAGGTATGGAGAGCAGCACTGACTCCGGCAAGCCGGGTACGCGGGTCCAGTGCGTGGATGCGGGAATCCCCTTTGGCGAACGGCACGGAAAGATTGGTCAAGCCTGTCTCTTCACTGATGATTGGAGTTTCTGGTGATGAAGACAGATGCGTAATACACTTGCGGGGATCGTGCAACCGGATAAAGGCGGCGCAATCGAACCTGACGATCGTCTAGTCGCTGGCCACGGCTATGCCTGCGCCTATCATGACTGCGCCTGCCGACCTGTTGAGAATCTTCCATGCCCTTGTGGAACGGAGCAGACTTCTTCCCTTGGACGCGAGCCATGCGTAGCAAAGCAGTACCGAGACAATGGAGCTGATGACCGTGCATGCCGCGATGAGTACATCGGTCGGCGTCAGGGTTTTCAGGTCCATGAAGCCGGGGAGGAAGCCGCAATAGAAGGCAATCACCTTGGGATTGCTCAGGGATATGCTCAGCCCTGCGGCCAGCGAGCGGAGTCTTCCGGTCCGGGGCTGAATCGCGTTCTCGGCAATTTCGAGAGGGCGCGAAGTCCAGTGCCGGACTCCCAGATGGATCAGATAGGCCGCGCCAGCGTATTTCAGGGCGAGAAAGCCGCTGCCGAACTGTTCGGCCATCCAGCCCAGCCCGAAAATGGCGGTGAGCAGGTAGACAAGGTCTCCCAGGGCCATTCCCACGGCCCACAGCGCGGCGGTGGAGAATCCACGCGTCAGGGATTGGGTCACCATGGCCGCAACTCCCGGACCGGGGATCAGGGCGAAGAGCATGGTCGCCAGTGCCAGAGCCAATGTGCTGTGGGGCGTCATGGGAACGGCCTTCCTGAAAGCTTGCGGCTATTCCGCAGCCAGACCCACTTCCGGGGCTATGGCCGTGATGGACGTGATGGCGATCTGAAGGAAATCACCCAGTTCCAGACCGATCCTGTCGCATTCGCGGATGCAGTCGCGGTTGACGCTGGCGGCGAAGGCCTTGTCCTTCATCTTCTTTTTCAGGCTTTTGGGCTTCATTCCATCAATCCTGGTGGGGCGGACCAATGCTCCGGCATGGACCATGCCCGTCACGGTTTCACCACATCGCAGGGCGTAGTCGAAATCGGTTTCCGGGGCTTCCGCGCCGTTCATTTCGCAGGCATGGCGGCGGATTGCATCCAATGCTTCCGCCGGGAGCTGGGCTTCCAGCATGTCCGCAGTGTCCAGTCCGTGGCGTTCTGGCTCGGATTTGGTCTTGGCGTAATCCAGATCGTGCAGCAGGCCGGTGATGCCCCAAAGTTCCTCGTCCTTCCCCAGCTTGGCGGCCAGACCGCGCATGACGGCTTCGGATTCCAGAGCGTGGTTGATGAGGCTCCGTTCGGAGTTGTGTTTCTTCAGCAGTGCATAGGCTTCATCACGGGAAATCATGGCAAGCTCCTTGTCGTTTCAAATATTAAAGTTAAACTTTAACTTTAATAAATTATACTGATATCTCAATGGGTAAGTCGTTTGGCGATTGCCAATGCCCCCTTGAGGATGAGATACTGTCGCAGGAAATCTGTTTGCGGTACAGCCACAGTTGCGGACCTGTTCGGCAATAACAGATGCGGCCGGGTCAGTACAGCCAGCAGGCCACGCTGCGGTTTCCCATTTCCCGCAGTGCAGGTCTGCGTTCGCGGCATTTGTCAAAGGCCTTGGGACAGCGTGGGTGAAACGGGCAACCGGATGGCGGATTCATGGGGCTGGGCATGTCACCACCGATTCCGACCGGATTGGTTTCCCGATCCGGGTCAGGAGGAAGTACGGCGGACAGCAATGCTTCGGTGTATGGGTGCTTTGGCGATTCGAACAGGATTTCCGTGGGGGCCAGTTCCACGATTCTGCCCAGATACATGACCGCGACGCGATCGGAGACATGGCTGACCACGGCAAGATCATGGGAAATGAACACATAGGTGAGATCAAGCCGTTTCTGAATGTCCCGCAGCATGCGCAGAACCTGGGCCTGTACCGACACGTCGAGCGCGGAGACGGGTTCGTCGCAGACAACGAGGTCCGGATTCAGGGCCAGACTGCGCGCCACGGCAATGCGCTGGCGCTGGCCACCGGAAAATTCGTGCGGGTAGCGGGACGCCTGTTCCGGGCGAAGACCGACCAGCTCCATCAGTTCCAGCACCTTGCGCTTGCGTTCTTCGCGCGTGCCGAGCTTGTGGATGTCCAATGCCTCGCGAATGATGGAACCGACCTTCTGCCTCGGATTGAGCGAGGAATACGGGTCCTGAAAAATCATCTGGATGTGACGGCGAAGCAGTTTGTTGTCCCAGTCCTTCAGAAGCTTGTCCTGAAAGGATATGCTGCCTCCGGAAAGCGGTTCAAGGCCCATGATGCATTTGGCGAGGGTGGATTTGCCGCAGCCGGATTCCCCGACCAGTCCGAGCGTTTCGCCTTTGTTCACGGTCAGCGAGACATCGGATACCGCGTGCACCGTGCCGGATTGGAGGCCGAGCAGACCGTTGGTCACGGCATAGTGTCTGGAAACGTCATGCAGTTCGAGCAGAGGCATGATGGGTTACTCCTGGGCGTGCAGCCAGCAGCGCACTTGTCTGTTGCCCATGGCCAGCAGGGGGGGCAGTTCTTTCGAACATCTGGCGAACGCCTTGGGACAGCGCGGGTGGAAGCGGCAGCCCTGTGGCTGGTCGAAAATGCCGGGCACGATGCCGGGGATCGGGGAAAGTTCCCGTTTCAGGCCGATTTTCGGCACGGACCCGAGCAAGCCCTGCGTATAGGGATGAAGCGGGGCATGAAACAGGTCGCGGGCCTCGGCAAGTTCCACGATCTTTCCGGCATACATGACCGCAATGCGTTGCGCCATGCGGGCGACCACGCCGAGATCATGGGTGATGAGCATGAGGGAGCCGTTCATGCGCTGCTTCATGTCATTCATGAGATCAAGAATCTGCGCCTGTATGGTCACGTCGAGCGCAGTTGTGGGTTCGTCCGCAATGAGCACGTCCGGATCACAGCTCAGGGCCATGGCGATCATCACGCGCTGGCGCATGCCCCCGGAAAGTTCATGGGGAAAGGCGCGGGCCACTGCCGAAGGGTTGGGAATCCCCACGCGGTCCAGCATGTCCACGGCCTTGTCCAGCGCTTCCCTTTTGCTCATGTTCCGGTGCAGGCGAAGCGGTTCCGCGATCTGGTCATTGATGCGGAAGACCGGATTCAGGGCGGTCATTGGTTCCTGAAAGATCATGGAAATGTCGTTGCCCCGGATCGTGCGCAGTTCGGGTTCGCGCATGTCCAGCAGGTCGCGGCCCTTGTACAGGACCGAACCTTCGGTAATGCGTCCGGGGGGATCAGGCACCAGACCGAGTATGGAAAGGGCCAGCACGGTCTTGCCGCAGCCGGATTCCCCGACAAGGGCGAGGGTTTCTCCTTGCGTAAAGCCAATACTGACGGTATCCACCGCCTTGGCTATGCCCTGCGGCGAGGAAAAGCAGGTGGTCAGGCCCTGTATGTCGAGAATCGGGGTTGTCATATCGGGATAATCCGGGTTCGATGTTTTGCCACATATACGGCAAAAGCTGTTGAACCACAATAATACCAAGGTGCTGAGATGAAGAAGGTGGTTATCGTCGGCGGTGGACTTGCCGGGTGCGACTGCGCCTGGACCCTGGCCCGGGCCGGTGTGGCTGTGGAGCTGTACGAAATGAAGCCGGAGAAACATTCCGAGGCGCATACCGAGGACGGGCTTGCCGAGCTGATCTGCTCCAATTCCTTTCGTTCGGACGAGCCCGTGACCGGTGTTGGTCTGCTCAAGAACGAGATGCGGACTCTGGGCAGTCTGGTCATGGAAGCTGCCGAGGCGACCCGCGTGCCTGCGGGCAAGGCCCTTGCCGTGGACCGGACCCTGTTTTCCGAATACGTGACCCGCAGGATCGAGGAGCATCCGAACATCACGGTGATTCACAAGGAAATCGATTCCGTGGACGCGCCGGAATTCGCAGGGGCGGATCGTGTGGTCATTGCTGCCGGACCGCTTGCCAGCGAATCGCTCACGCAGAGCCTGATGCAGGCCGTGGGCGACAACAGCCTGTATTTCTACGACGCCATCGCGCCCATCGTGAGCCGGGAGTCCATCGACTTCGACAAGGCGTTCTGGGGATCGCGTTGGATGCCCGGTGACGAGGACTATCTGAACTGCCCCATGAACGAGGAGGAATACAAGGCGTTCGTGGCCGCGCTGCTGGAAGGGGAAAAGGTTCAGCCGCGCGAGTTCGAGAAGAAGATACATTTCGAGGGGTGCCTGCCCGTGGAGGTCATGGCCGAACGCGGGGAAATGACGTTGGCATTCGGTCCGCTCAAGCCCGTGGGGCTGGAAGACCCCAGAACCGGGGAGCGTCCCTTTGCCGTGGTGCAGCTTCGTGCAGAGAACCGCGAAAAGACCGCCTTCAATCTGGTGGGCTTTCAGACCAAGCTCAAGTATCCGGAGCAGAAGCGCATCTTCCGCATGATTCCGGGGTTGGAAAACGCCGAGTTCCTGCGTCTCGGTTCCATCCATCGCAACACCTACGTCAACGCGCCCGAGGTGCTGAATCCGGACCTGTCCCTCAAGGCGAGACCGGAAATGCATCTGGCCGGGCAGATCACCGGGGTGGAAGGCTATCTGGAATCCGCCGCCTGCGGCCTCTGGCTGGGCCTCTCGCTTGCCGCGACTCTTGGCGACAGGGTTGTGCCCGAACCGCCTGCGCAAACGGCTCTGGGTGCGCTTCTGAGGCATCTGCGCACCGAGGCCAAGAAGTTTCAGCCGTCCAACGTGCATTTCGGGCTCATGCCCGGACTCGGAAAACGCATTCCCAAGAAGCTGCGCAAGGAAGCCTATGCCAAGCGGGCCGCCGAAGTCTTCGACGTCTGGGCAAGGGAGCAGGGATTTCGGGAGTAGTCTGCCGAGGTCCGATGCGCAGAAAAAAACGTTTGTTCCGAACCCGCCCCTTGTCATGGGGGCGGGTTTTTCGCATTGTGGGGGAGACGTGATTCCGGGCCGGGCGCCGGACGGGATCATTCCTCATGTCTTCAAGGAGAGAGAATACATGGCTGACAAGAAGACGGGCCTTCAGACATTGGCCCTGCATGCGGGACATACCCCGGATTCCGATACCCTTTCCCGGGCCGTGCCCATTTATCAGACTTCGAGCTACATGTTTCGCGATGCCGAACATGCGGCCGACCTGTTCGCCCTGAAGGAACCGGGCTACATCTATACGCGCATCGGCAACCCGACCACCGAAGTGCTGGAAAAGCGCATGGCCGCCATGCACTCGGCTCCGGCCGCTCTGTGCACGGCTTCGGGCATGGCCGCGATTTTCTACGCCGTGACCAACATCACCTCGGCCGGGCAGAACATCGTGACCGGATCGAATCTGTACGGCGGCACCCAGACCCTGTTCGAGCATTCGCTGAAGCGGTTCGGCATCGAGGCGCGGTTCGTGGATTCCTCGGACCCGGCGAATTTCGAAGCCGCCATTGATGAGAACACCCGGCTCGTCTACACCGAGGCCATCGGCAATCCCAAGTGCAACGTGGATGATCTGGCCGCAATCGCGGACGTGGCACACGGGAATGGTGTGCCGTTCATCATGGACGCCACGGTTGCGCCGCCCCCGATCTTCAATCCGTTTGACGTGGGCTGCGACATTGCCGTGTATTCCATGACCAAGATCATCGGTGGGCATGGCTCATCCATTGGCGGCTGCATTGTGGACGCTGGTTCCTTTGACTGGGGCAACGGGAAATACCCGGAGATTGCTTCCCCGGACCCGACGTATCACAACATCGACGTCTGGGAGATGCTGGGCGGTCTGGAGAAGTCCGCCCCGGCCTTTGTGACCAAGGCGCGCATGGGCCTGCTTCGGGATTTCGGTGCGGCCCTGTCGCCCATGAACAGCTTCCTGATTCTTCAGGGCGTGGAAACCCTGCCCCTGCGCGCGGAACGGCATTGTGCCAATGCGCAGAAGGTGGCTGAATTCCTGCAGAATCACGAGGCCGTGGCGTGGGTCAACTATGCGGGCCTTGCTTCCCATCCGGATCATGAACGGGCCTGCCGCTATTTTCCGCTCGGCCCGGGCGCGGTATTCGGATTCGGGGTCAAGGGCGGTCTGGAAGCCGGGCGGAAGTTCATCGAGTCCGTGGAGCTCTGTTCGCATCTGGCCAACATTCTGGACGCGCGCACTCTGGTCATTCATCCGGCCAGCACCACGCACGGCCAGTCCTCCCCGGAAGAACAGCTTGCGGCCGGAGTACCGCCGGACCTCATCCGCATTTCCGTTGGGCTGGAGGATGCGGACGACATTCTGGCCGATTTGGATCAGGCCCTTTGTTCGGCTGTTGCCTGACGCGGAAATGGAACGGGAAAAACGGAAACGCTCCGACTTTGGTCGGGGCGTTTTTTTGTTAACATGCCGATTGGGCTTGCCTTTTCATTTGCGGACGAGTATCGAAAGTTTTTATTGAGAACGTTCAATCTGTATTTGTCCGCTTTTCGTGTTCATGTTCCTGAGGTGGAAGGAATGAGGCGTTTTTCTTCTCTGGTTCCGATTGTCCTGTTGTCCATTGTCCTGATGTCCTGTCAGGCCGGGAAAGGCGGGAATGGATCTCTTGATTCCGAAGCTCCCGATGTGCAGGTGAAAATTCTGATGGAGCAGGGCTATCCGGATCGCGCTGTTGCCGTGGTCGTTGCCCATGAAGCATGGTTCGCGTCCGCTGCGGCAACGAATGCCGAGGTCCGGGCGTTGCTGGACAGGCTCAAGGCCGGGGTGGATTACCTTCATGCGCCTGAAGCTCTGGCCGTGCAGCAGGAGGTTGCCGCAATCATTTGGCCAGTGGACCGGAGCGGCTGGCCGTTGGTGAAGGCCGATCTGGAACGGCTTGGGATCCGAGTGGATGCGCTTCGGGAGTTGGCCTGTTACAGGTCTCCGCGCTTTCGACCCGAGAGTCTGGACAAGGCCGTCCATGCCTTTGAAGGAAGACTGGCGGAAATCAGGCGGGGAGCGGTCAGGGCCTTTGCCGTATATCCGCTGTTTTCCGGTCTGGATTTTTTTGCGGAGTATCCGGTTCCCGTGGATCGGGAAACCGTGCTGTCCGAGAATGCATCGCATGTGGCCGAGGCATTGAAAAAGGCAACGCCTTCGCAGGTTGCCGCGTTCGCGCAATGCCATGGCGATGCCTTGCCTCAATCCATGCGTGATTCTTTGGGGGAGCGGTATTTCCTGTCCCTGTGTCCCGAGCCTGCCGGAGCCGATCTGCATGATATCCTTGCGGCGTATCGCAAGTGCACGGACGCCGGGTATTCCCTGTCGCGCATTCCGGGCGTGAAGGTGGCGTTTCTTCAGGTCACCAGCCCGGACCTGATCCGGAAGAAGGTGCTGGATTTTCCCATCGACGTGAAGCTGGATGTGCCGTTCGAGGCGAAAAAGGCAAACATGAAAACCGCGTTTTCCAGCGTGACCGTGAAGAACGCGGACATCCTGATTCTGATGAACGTGGCCATGTCCAAGGCGCGGCGCTCCGTTTCCGAGACCGAACGCATGGAGTCCGTGTTCGTGGCCTCCTATGGCAAGGAGGAGAATCCGGAATACGAGATCGTCAGGGCCGAGCTGGAAGCCGCATCCGAACAGTATCATGCAGCTACGTCCAAAAGCACCACGCCGTGGGCCTGGTCCATCCTTGTGCACATGGCCGAGGAGAGCGCCAAGGAGGATCAGGTGCGGGACACGGCCACGCGGCTGGAACAGCTCAAGGTGAAAATGCGCAACACCCCGAAATATATTTCCGTTCCGAATTATCAGCCCTACATGGTAACCCGTGCGCACATGGACGTGTCCAAGGCGGCCACCGTGGATTACTACGTGGTGGACCAGCGCAGCCGGACATGGTTTGCCAACACGTTCGACGTGCGCCGCAAGTCGTATTTTGCGGTTTGTTACGACATGATGGAGTCCGATCCGGACAAGGACAAGTTTCTGGGTTCTTCCGTGCTTGAGGACGATGTGGTACGATTCGAACAGGAGGCCGTGACCGTGAATCTGTCCGATCTGCTGGCGGATTTCGCAGCGGATGGGGCTGCGAGAAAACGCTATGCGTCGCTGGCATCCGTGCATCGGGAGATTGTCAGGGATCGCAACGTTGCCTTGGCCAACCTGAAAAAGGAAACCTTCGACTTCGACAGATACCATGACAGGCGGTTCGACAGCGTGGTGGTCGTGCAGAACATGGGCCGAGGGTTGGGCTCCGGGTTTTATGTCACGGAAAATCTGGTGCTGACCAATTATCATGTGGTGGAGGAAAATTCGTTTGTGAAGCTTCGGCTTTTCGACGAGCGGGAAACCTTCGGCAAGGTGGTGGCCAAGGATGTGCGGCTTGATCTCGCCCTGATTCAGGCGGATACCATGGGCAGGCCCGTGCGATTCTATTCCGGGCGGACCATGCCGCTTGGCGAGACACTCGAAGTCATCGGGCACCCCAACGGCCATCTGTTTTCCGTGACGCGCGGCATAGCCAGTTCCGTGCGCAAGGCCTCCAGCGTCATGGGTGTGAAGGGCAAACCCGTCCTGTTCGTGCAGACCGATGCTGCGGTGAATCACGGCAACTCGGGCGGTCCACTGTTCTGGGGCAATCAGGTGGTCGGCGTGAACGATTGGGGCGATATCCGGGATGGAGCGGTCAGTTTGAATTTTTCCATTCACTATTCCGAAGTCTGCAGATTCCTGAAGGACAATGAAGTCGCCTATCTGACGGGGAGCAAGCAATGAGAAAGCTGTTGGTGTGGATTCTGGCCGCATGGATGATGCTGCTGGTTGCGGCCTGTGTTTCCACGCAGAAGAACAGATACAAGCTGGTCAAGGACCCGGGCACCGGGTTCTCCTATGGTGCGGTCAAGAGCGGGGAGTTCGTCACGGACCCGGCCATGTACAGGGACAATCGGCTCAAGCTGCGCATCCGCAATACCTCGGGTGATCCCGATCTGGACATGTACGCGTTTCGGACCCGGCTGGAGCAGGCGTATTCCAATCTCGGCTACGAGGTGGTGCATGGTTCCGGCTTCGGCATTCTGCTGGACGTGAATGTCCGTTATTTCGGGCAGGTCACGGACATGCTGCCCAGGGAGTACACGTTTCTGGGCACGGCCATGGGCGGCGTGGCCGGGGCGGCCCCGGGCATTCAGGGCGGGCGGTCCGCGGACACCGTGACCGGCGGCATGGCCGGGATGGTGATCGGCACGGCATTGGCTGAAATCATGCGAAACTATGCCACGGAGGAGACCTTCATCATTGTTTCGTCCGTTTCTCTTGCCACAGTGGTGCCGGACCAGTTGAAGGACGAGACCACCATCAGTTTTGTCACGGGCAGGAAGATCAAGGAAAAGAAGAAGAATTTTCGGGGATTTCGTTCCCGCGACGTGGTCGACCTCGCAGTGTATGCGGGGGGACGCATGATCAGCAAGGGTGATGTCATGAACGAGGTGCGCGACAGGTATGCGCGCATTCTCCGGGACATCATCTGATTGTTCCGATCCAATCGGATCGGGTGGGGTGCGTGGTCTTTGCCCCCGACGGCTTCCTTGTCCGGATTGGGCTCTGCAGGGCCTCTCCCACAAATCCAGGACAAAAAAAGGAGTAATCCGGGTCGCTACCGGAGTTGTGGAGCCGTCGGGGGCAATCCTGCGTTGAAAAGAGAAAGGGCCGGACACATTCGTGCCCGGCCCTGTTGATTTATTCAGGGATTTTCGTGTCAGAAGACGATTTTTTCCGGTGGTCTGCGTTCCGGCACGGTCTGTTTTTCGATCTCGCCATTGTTCCATGCCTCGGATACGTACAGTCCGCAATAGCATTCTCCGAATTCCTCGACATCGGGCTGGCGGTAGACGCAGGGACAGACAATGTCCCGGTCGGCTTGAAAGTCGCCATTGGCCAGCCTGCATGGGCAGGCCATGTAGCCGTAACGCTTCTTGTTTTCCAGCAGGCTTTCCAGCAGGGACAGAGTGTGGTCCATGTCCTTGTTGAACTGGAAGCCCTGCGCTTCCTGAATGGCCTTGAGATTGTCGTAGAGCGTTTTTGCGTCCATGATCTACCCCTTGAGCGCGTCGTCGATTTTGTCCTTGTTGAATCCCACGACAACCTTTTCCCGGATGACGATGGTGGGAAACGAAACAGCGGGGTTGTGTTTTTTCACTTCTTCCACGACTTGCTTGCGGTCATCTCCCGAGAGCTCATCAACGTGGATACAGGCGTATTTTACCCCGCATTCGTCGAGGTACTTCTTTGCGTTTCTGCAATGAATGCAGGTGGAAAGGGCGTAAACCTTGACATCTTCGCTCATGATGAATGCCTCCAGGTCAAAGGGCGTTGTACACGCGGTTGCCTTTGCAACCGCGGTTGACTGCGTCTTGCCAGCGTCCAGTTTGGGCCGGAAGAATCGTTTCAGGAAATCGAGCATGATCCTATTTCCTCTGCAGACCGAGTTCCAGCTTGCGGACTGCCAGGGAGCAGCAGAATGTCAGGGCGAAATACATGGCGAGCACGGTTATCCAGACTTCGAAGCTGCGATAGGTGGTCGCCATGAGCTGCTGGCCCTGAAAGGTCAGTTCCTCGATGGAAATGACCGACACGATGGCGGAGTCCTTGATTGTGGATATAAACTGTCCTGCCAGTGCTGGCAACATGCGTTGCATTGCCTGCGGCATGATGATGTAGCGCATCTGCTTGAAGCGGCTCATGCCGAGGGAACGGGCCGCCTCCCATTGGCCCGGTTCGATGGAATCGATGCCGGCCCGCACGATTTCCGCAATGTATGCGCCCTCGAAGAGCGAGAGCGTGATCACCGCGGACAGGAACTGCGGCAACTGGTGCGGCGGTCCGAACAGGAATTCCACCGGTCCCAGCGAGGAGAGCGGAAGGCTCCGGATGAGTTCGTCCATGTGCAGGAGCGCCATGATCTGGTCGCCGATGTAGAAGTAGAAGACAAAGACGAGAACCAGCGGCGGAGTGTTGCGGATCAGTTCCACATAGGTGCCGGCAATCTGCCTGCGGAACAGGCGGGGGCTGACCCGGAACAGCCCCATGATCGTTCCGAGGATGGTGGCCAGGACTCCGGACCACAGGCTGAGCCGGATCGTGGTCAGGAGTCCATGGACAAGCAGGCCCGGAACCCATGCCTTTGCGGTTTCGTCGAAGCGCAGGATGTACTGGGGAATGATTTCCCATTTCCAATGGTAGTTGAGTCCGGTCGCGGCCTTGTAGCCGACGTAGCCGAAGGCTCCGGCAACGGCGAGCAGTATCGCCGCATCAACCGGAGTGATGCGAAAGGCGCGGGGGCGCGTGGAGTGTCTCAAGGTTCCGCTTTCCGTTCTATTGAATCCGGTTTTCCCATTCCTTGGTCTTGAACCAGTAGTCATAGCGGTTCTTGAGCCAGCCCTTGGCATTGGTGAACAGAATCCAGTTGTTCACCCAGTTCAGGAAGTCCGGATCGCCCTTGCGCAGGGCGAATCCGATGGGTTCGCTGGTGAAGTCCTCCTGAAGCGGGAGGTATATCTGATCCGCATATTCCGCGGCAAGGTTCGCCGGGAGCGGATTGGAGGCCACGAGCGCGTGCGCACGGCCGTTCAGCAGTTCCTGAATGGTCTGGGATTCCTCTTCGAAAAAGCGTTTCGTGGCCTTGGGCAGAAAGTTCTTTGCGGCTTCCGCTGCCGTGGTGCCCAGTCTTACGGCGACCACGATCTCCGGCTTGTTGAAGTCCTCGAGGGAGGAAAGGCCCGGGGCCTTGGCCTTGTTGGCAAGGATGGCCATGCCCGTGAATTCGTAGGGCATGGAAAAATTGACCTTGAGATTGCGCTGCGGGGTGATGCCCATGCCGCCGATCAGGATGTCGAACTTGCCGGAGAGCAGGGCAGGGATGATGCCGGACCACTTGGTGGGCACGAATTCGGCCTTGACGCCCATGTCCGAGGCCAGCCTTTTGGCCACGTCGATTTCAAAACCGATGTATTCTCCGGTCTTGTCCTTCATGGCCCATGGTTTGAAAGTGTCGAAACCGATCTTGATCGTACCGCGTTTCAGGATGGTTTCCAGAGAGCTTTCCCTGGCCAGCGCGTTGCGCGTGTCGCTTCCGGCAAGGGTGACGTGGGATACGCCGAGGATGACGACCAGAGTGACCAGAGATGAGACGACTGTTCTCCACAAGGTCATGGCTTTCTCCTGTAGTTGGGGTTGCGGCCTTCAGGCCGTGGTATTGCCGAACCGCCGTTCCATGACGCGAACCGCCCCGGAAAGGGTCAGGGTCACGGCAAGATAGATGGCGGCCACGGTGAACCAGACTTCAAACGTCAGAAATGTTTCCGAAATGATGGACATGCCTTGCATGGTCAGGTCGAAGATGGCGATGGTGCTGACCAGCGCGGAATCCTTGACCAGGGATACGGCCTGCCCGGTGAGGGGCGGCAGTATCCGACGGATGGCCTGCGGCAGGATGATGTGGCGGTACATGGCGAATCCGTTCATGCCCAGACTTTTTGCTGCCTCGAACTGGCCCGTGTCGATGGACGTTATGCCTGCCCGGAATATTTCCGAAGCGTACGCCCCCTCGAACAGGCTCAGGGCCAGCACTGCGGACCAGAATGCGGAGATGTCCAGAATCGGGGCGATCACGAAATAGAGAAAGAATATCTGGATGAGCAGCGGGGTGTTGCGGATGATTTCCATGTATGCCCGTGCTACGCCTCGGGCTGCCCACGAGTCCGACTGACGCATGAGCGCGGATCCCAGTCCCACGACAAAGGCGAGGATCAGGCTCCAGATGGTTATCCTGAAGGTCACGCCGAGGCCGAGCATGAGCTTGCCCCACTGGAAACCGTCGTCGGTCGTTGTCCAGAGGTATTGGGGAATCTGGTACCACTGCCAGTTGTATCCCAGCCGGTCGCTTCCGGCTGCCAGCAGCCATGTCAGCGCACCGACGACAGCAAGGTATTTGACGGTATCCAATATGACTGTCGGCTGGAGAAATCTGCCTTTCCCCGGCCTTGGAGGTTCATGATTCATTGGCTTGCGTGTTGTTGCGAAATGGTTGTTGTTCCTGCGAACATATCACATTACGTGCTGCATGGGCAGGGAAGAATTATATTCGGCGTTTCCCGGGACGTTCTTCCCGGTAAATGAAAAAGGACAAGCCGGCGAAAAGCCGGCCTGTTCATTGATGCTCTGGAAATCCTTATGCCTGTCTGGATTCGATGATGCTGAGGACGCGTTCGAAAACCGTGTCCGGATCGGGGGTGGCATCCACCACCTTGATGCGGTCCCGGTTCATGGCCGCCCATGTCAGGTAGCCTTCGCGGATGCGGCGGTGAAAGGTGATGTGCTCGGCCTCGAAACGGCCTTCCTCCCGGGAAATCCCGTTTTCCGCATTGCGGCTGTTGGCACGTTCCAGACCGGTTTCCGGGTCGATGTCCAGAACCACGGTGAGATCGGGCCACAATCCGTCAACGGCAACTTCGTTCAGCTGGCGGAGCAGGTCCACGTCCAGCTCCCGTCCGTAGCCCTGATAGACCACGGTGGAGTCCGCGAATCTGTCGCATAGCACGACCTTGCCCGCTTCCAGCTCCGGCCGGATGACTCGGGCGACATGCTGGGCGCGGTCCGCGAGATACAGGAACAGCTCGGTGATGGGCGTAATGTCACTGTTGTCCACATGGAGCAGCATCTTGCGCAGTTCCCTGCCCACGCGGCTGCCACCCGGTTCCAGCGTCAGAAATACCTCGCGGCCCTGAGCTTCGAAGTGTTCGCGGACGCGCTGAATCTGGGTGGTCTTGCCAGTGCCTTCTATCCCTTCAAAGGTAATAAACATTGGTTCTCGCTGGAGTTGCTGTTTTTGCGCGTGCTGTCCGGCGTTCTGGGAGCGCGGTGGATGTTGCGTTCGAGAAAGCGCATGTACGGGGACCATTCCTGTCCGCTCTTGTCCATCTCGTCACAGGCCTGTCCGATGATGTTCATCTTGGCATCCATGTTGTCCGCGAAATGCAGGGCGAACGCTTCGGCAGTCTTGGGACGAATCGGGGAACCGAATTCGTGTTCTCCGTGATGGCTGGTGATCAGGTGCTTGAAGTGCAGCTTGAGTCCCTGATCCAGATCTCTGGTCTTGGCAAGGAACGGTTCGAGTTTTTCCAGACCGAGCTGGATGTGTCCCATGAGTCGCCCTTCGTCCGTGTAGTCGTTTTCCGGACCGCCGGACAGTTCCCATGCCTTGCCAAGGTCATGGAACAGGGCTCCGGCGAGCAGGGTCTGTCGATCCAGTTGCGGATAGACATCGCACATGGACATGCACAGCCGGGCCACGTTCAGGGAGTGTTCAAGCAGGCCACCCACATAGGCGTGGTGCACGGTCTTTGCGCCCGGAGCCGTGAGCAGACGGTTGCGGATATCTTCGGAGCGAAGCAGCTTGCGGCAGAACTTCTTCCACGGCCCGTGCTTCATGTATTCGGTGATCATGTCTTCCATCTGCTCCAGAAGGTCCTGGGGCGGCACTTCCGAGCTGGGGAGAAAGTCAGCGAAATCTATCTGTTCCCGAGGGATCGGGTTCAGGATCAGGTTGTCGACCTTGATCTGGGGCTGGTCGCGGTAGCTTTCCACCCAGCCGAGCACTCCGGCCACCGTGCCGGATTCCAGTGCGGGATATTCCTGACTCTTGGGGTTCCATATCTTGGCATTGACCTTGCCGGTCCTGTCCTGGAGCACGAGGTTCCAGTACGGGCCGTTTCGGGACTGGGACAGGCTGGCAGATGCCAGCAAAAAGATGTCGTTGATCTGATCGCCGGGCGTCAGCTCATTAATATACTGTGTTTTTTGTGGCACGTGTCTTGTAAACCGGTTGATGTTCAGGTACCCCTCGGAAATCGCATCCCTGTGGGGACTTTCAGGGGGTGTTTCCCCGCTAGAAGGTTATGAACCTGATTTCACTGCAATTGTCAAACACACAACGCCGGAGGCTGCATGGACATCTTGCTTGCCAATGACGACGGCATACAGGCTGCAGGCCTGCGGGCGCTCTATTTTGCCCTCAAGGAGGCCGGACATTCGGTGCATGTTGTCGCACCCGTGACCGAACAGTCCGCCGTGGGACATGCCGTCACCCTGAGCATGCCGCTCAAGGTCAAGGAATTTCGGGAAAACGGGTTTCAGGGACTCGGAGTATACGGGACTCCCGTGGACTGCGTCAAACTCGGACTTACCACGCTCCTGGAGCGCAAGCCCGATCTCGTGCTTTCCGGCATCAATGCCGGGGCGAACGTGGGCGTGGACATCCTGTATTCCGGTACGGTTTCCGCAGCCACGGAAGGCGCGCTCATGTGCATTCCCGCCATGGCCGTGTCCATGGACAGCTTCAAAGCTGTCGAGCTGAGCGGACAGGCCCGGTATGCCGCGGATTTGCTCAACCGGATTCCCTTTGATCGTCTGCCGGAAAAATGCGTGCTCAACCTCAATTTTCCGGACAGGCCGATGGAGGAGACCCTTGATCTGGTCGTCTGCCCTCACACCCGCGCTTCGTATGACGATTGGTACGACGCAAGGATTGACCCCAGAGGCGGGCCGTATTATTGGCTCAACGGCATGATTCCTCCCGAGCGGCTCAGTCCCGACAGGGACCGCGCACTGCTGACCATGGGACATGTCACCCTGACCCCGTTGCGTTTCGATTTCACGGACAGACAGGCCATGGACACGCTGAGGGATGGTATTTTCTAATTCACCCTCGTTGACGTATATTCCCTGCGTCAGTATGGTTTCGTCTATCCCATTCTGTAGTGTACGGAATAAAACTCTCATTTTCAGGAGGATCGGATATGGCAGTTAAAGTTGGCCTCAATGGTTTTGGACGTATCGGCCGCTACATGGCCCGTTTGCTGGCCGAAGAAACCGAGCTGGAACTGGTACAGGTGAATGCCCGCGCTTCCAATGAAGACCTGGCCCATCTGCTCAAGTACGACTCGGTGCACGGCCGTTTCATGGATGTGGAGGCCAATGATGACGGCTTTGTCATGGCCGGGAAGCAGGTCAAGGTGACCCGCAATGCACCGGGGGAATGGGATTGGTCCGGTTGCGATCTGGTTGTGGAATCCACGGGCAAGTTCCGTGATCGCGAGAGCTGCGAGAAGCACATGGCTGGCGGTGCCAGAAAGGTCATCATCAGCGCTCCCGGACAGAATCCGGACGTGACCATCGTCATGGGCGTGAACGATCAGGACCTCAAGCCCGAACACAGGATCATTTCCAACGCCTCCTGCACCACCAATTGTCTGGCGCCGGCTGCCAAGGTGATCAACGACACCTTCGGCATCAAGCACGGCATCATGACCACGGTGCATTCCTATACCATGAGCCAGCGCATTCTCGACGGTTCCCACAAGGACATCCGTCGCGCCCGCGCCTGCGCCGTGAACATGGTTCCCACCACCACTGGTGCGGCCAAGGCCGTGGGGCTGGTCATCCCCGAACTGAACGGCGTGCTGGATGGCATGGCCATCCGCGTTCCCACTCCCAACGTGTCTCTGGTGGATCTGGTGTGCGAACTGGAAAAGCCCACCACCGTGGAAGAGGTGAACGCCGCGCTCAAGGCCGCGTCCAACGAGAACATGGGCTACACCGAAGAGCCTCTCGTTTCCGTGGATTTCATGGGCTCCACCCACGGCGGCGTAGTTGACTCGCAGCTGACCCGTGTCATGGGCGGCACCCAGCTCAAGCTGATCATCTGGTACGACAACGAGGCCGGTTTCACGAATCAGCTCGTGCGTCTGACCCGCAAGGTCGCTGGTACGCTGTAGGCAGCCCGAAGGCTGTTTCAGGCTTTTTGTCAGGCCCGCGCTTCTGCGCGGGCCTGTTTCTTTTCGGGGACGGAATCATGTTAGCCGATTCCCAAAATAATGGTGCGCAGTGGCGTTTTTTGCTGGAGAGTATTTACTTGGGGAAAGTTTTCAAATATTGAACAATAATTCAAAATAGGTATGCCCTTTCAGGGTGGCAACAACATGACGGCGTGTGGGAAGAGGAGCCTCTGGAACATGCTTTCCGACGAAACCATGGAACTCGGCGACAGTTCGCTTTTTCTCGTTCGGCAACCGGTTTTTGACCGGGACAGGAACGTTTGGGGGTACGAACTCAAAACGAATGCTGTCGAGGCCTTGGATGGGCTCGTTCAGGAAAACATGGTGGACGCGTTTCGGGATACTCTGGCCGCCATCGGCGAGAATGCCGGAATCGACAAGAAAATATTCGTCAGCGCGGATCTTGAGGAACTGCTTGGCGAGGGAGACACCCCCATCGACTGGGGCAATTGCGTTGTCACCTTTTCCGGCGAGTCGGCCGGGTCCCGGGAACATCGTCTTTTCGTCGAGACCATGAAGCAATTCGGCGGAACAATGCTGCTGGATCAGGATGTCGGAGCCGAAGTCTTTGATGAACTTGCCGCAGAGGCCGACATCTTTCGGGTTTCACTGGCTGGAAAATCTCCAAGGGATATTGTCAAGGCGAGACATTCGCTCAAGGATTTTCCCGGCAGGTTTCTTGCGTCGGACATTGAAAGCTGGGAAGCCTATGAAGGGACGCGGGCTCTCGGATTCGATCTGTTTCAGGGTTCGTTTTTCAGCCGTCCGTTCATTGATCCGGAAAGGGATATTTCTTCGGGAAACGTGGCCAAGCTGCAACTGCTGCGGGAATTGAACAATTCGGCTTGCGAGCTTGACGAGCTGTCGGCCATCATTTCCACGGACGTCGCCTTGAGCTACAAGCTGCTCAAATACATCAATTCCGCATCCTTCGGCATGCGCAACCGCATCCGTTCCATTCCGCAGGCCGTTTCCCTCCTCGGACTCAAGGAGGTGCGTCATTGGGCCATGGTCGTGATCATGGCCGACCTTGACCCCACACCCAGGGGAGAAGAACTGGCATACATGGCCTTGCAGCGTGCCCGGTTTCTGGGGAAGCTTGCTTCGGTCCTGTCCCGGTTGCCGCAAAGCGGGGAATCCATGTTTCTGCTCGGCCTCTTTTCCAAACTGGATGCACTGCTTTCCTATGACATGCGTCAGGCTCTGGCCGACATTCCGCTTGATCATGACATGAAGGCGGCCTTGTGCGGCGAGGAAAACGAATATCGGGAGTGGCTGGACATGCTGGACGCCGTGGAACAGGCCCGTTGGGGATATGCCAACGGGTTCATCGTCCGGTTCGGCGCCTGCCTGACCAAGGCTGCCACGGAATATCTCAAGGCCTCGTCATGGGCGGCTCGGCAACTGCCGAACATCCGCTGATTTTCGAAAGGAAAACGCCCGGCTCCACGTGAGGGAGCCGGGCGTTTTTTTTTTGCAGGATGAAAGCGGGTCAATCCGCCTGTCGCCGGAGGTCGTCCTTGTACAGCTTGTACTTGATGGAATCCACCACGGCCTGCCAGCTCGCTTCAATGATGTTGTGGGAGACGCCCATGGTGGTCCAGCGCGATTCCCTGTCGCCGGATTCCACCAGCACGCGGACAAACGAGGCGGTTCCACCCGTGTCGCGCATGACTCCGGACAGGACGCGGACCTTGAAGTCGAGCAGGCGTATGTCCGAAAGTCCCGGATAGAAGCGTTTCAGCCCCTTGCGCAGGGCGCGGTCAAGAGCGTTGACCGGTCCCATGCCCGTGGCTGCGGTGTGTTCCACCTCGCCCTTGACCTCCACGATGACCGTGGCCTCGGAAAAGGGCTCCGGGTCTTCCTCGCGTTTTGCGTCCACAACGAAGAAGTTGCGGAAGTGGAAGTAGTCCAGTTCCTTGCCCAATGCCTTGAGCAGGATGAGTTCGAAGGAGGCGTCGGCCACGGAATATTCGTAGCCCATGCTTTCCCTGAGCTTCAATTCCTTGAGCAGCCGGTCCAGAGTCGGATCGTTCTTGCCCAGATCATAGCCGAGTTCCCGGGCCTTGAACATGATGTTGCTGCGCCCGGCAAGGTCGGACAGGAGCACCCGCTGTCCGTTGCCGACCAGTTCCGGTCGAATGTGTTCGTAGGTCCGGGAGTCCTTGAGAATGGCACTGACATGCACGCCGCCCTTGTGTGCAAAGGCGGATGCGCCCACGAACGGCTGGCGCATGAAGGGGCGCAGGTTGGCTGTCTCGCTTACGAAATGGGAGGTGGCGGCCAGTCGTCTGAGGTTGTCTGCGCCCACGCAGTGGATGCCGCATTTGAGTTCGAGATTCGGGATGATCGAGCAGAGGTTGGCATTGCCGCACCGTTCACCGTAGCCGTTCATGGTGCCCTGAACCTGCACCGCGCCGAGCCGGACCGCTTCCAGAGAGTTGGCCACCGCAAGTTCGGAATCATTGTGCGCATGGATGCCGAGAGCGGCTTCGGGCAGTTCTTCGCGGACCGTGCGAATGATTTCGCCGACCTCGGCAGTCAGGGTGCCGCCGTTGGTGTCGCATAGCACGAGCACGTCGGCCCCGGCCTCGTGGGCTGTCCTGAGACAGGTCAGGGCGTATTCCGGATTGTTTTTGAATCCGTCGAAGAAGTGTTCCGCGTCGAAGAAGAGTTCGGGAGTCCGTGGTCTGAGATACCCGAGGCTGTTGGCGATGAGTTCGAGGTTGCGTTCCAGTGGGACCCCCAACGCCGTCGTGGCGTGGAGGTCCCATGTCTTTCCGAAGATGGTGATGGCGTCCGTGCCCGCTTCGAGCAGGGCCGCGAGATTGGGATCGCTTTCCGGCGTGAGCTTGGCCAGATGCGTGCTGCCGAACGCGGTTGTCTTCGCGTTCTTGAGCGGTTGCCGTTTGACGGCGTCAAAGAATTTTCTGTCTGTTGGGTTGGAACCCGGCCAGCCTCCCTCGATGTAGTGGATGCCGAATTCGTCCAGTTTTCTGGCTATGCGGAGTTTGTCCTCGTGAGTGAGGTTCAGTTCCTCGGCCTGGGTTCCGTCCCTGAGCGTGGTGTCGTATATTTTGACCTGTTTCATTATTCTCGTATTGTTTGTTCTTCTTCCAGCTGAAAAGCCTTGTGAAGAGTTCGCACCGCAAGTTCGGTGTATTTGTCGTCTATGAGGCATGTGACCTTGATCTCGGAAGTGCTGATCATCAGGATGTTCACATTCTCGTCGGCAAGCGCGCGGAACGCCCGGGAGGCCACACCCGAGTGGCTGCGCATGCCGACGCCGATAATCGTGATCTTGGCTACGTTCAGGTCGGAACGCAGCTCCTCGTAGCCTATTTCATATTTCAGTTTGTCCAGGATTTTGACGGTCTGGTCAAGGTCGGCGCGAGGCACGGTGAAGGTCATGTCCGTGACACCGTCCTTGCTCGGGTTCTGGACGATCATGTCCACGAGAATCTTCTTGTCGGCCAGGGGACCGAAAATGGTGGCGGAAACGCCGGGCTTGTCAATGACGTGAACAAGAGTGACGCGAGCCTGATCCCGGTCGTAAGCGATTCCGGAAACAAGTGCAGCTTCCATGTTTTCATCCTCCTGAGTGACTATGGTGCCCGGCTCATCGGAAAAGGTGGAGCGGACATGTACGGTAACATTGTATTTCTTGGCAAATTCAACAGAGCGGATTTGGAGCACCTTGGCACCCATGCTGGCCATTTCCAGCATCTCGTCGTAGACGATTCTGTCCAGCTTTCGAGCATCGCTGCAAATATTGGGGTCCGTGGTGAATACGCCGGGGACGTCGGTATAGATCTCACAGAGGTCGGCCTCAAGGGCGGCGGCCAGAGCAACTGCGGACGTATCGGAACCGCCGCGGCCCAAGGTGGTGATGCGGCCGCAATCGCTGCATCCCTGAAAGCCGGCCATGACCAGCACGTCGTATTCCTCAAGCAGACCTTTGAGCTTGTCCGCGTCTATGTCCATGATTCGGGCCCTGCCGTGGGAGCCGTCGGTCGTGATGGGGACCTGAAAGCCGAGCACGGAGCGGGCCTGAATGCCCTGATTCTTGAGCAGCATGGCGAAAAGCGAACAGGAGACCTGCTCGCCCGTGGAAACAAGCGTATCGGTTTCCGCCGGGTCCGGGGTGGAAGACCATTCCCGGGCCAGGTCCAGCAGCCGATTGGTCTCGCCGGACATGGCGGAGAGCACCACCACGACCTTGTTGCCGTCCCGCAGAGGGCGAAGCACTTTTTTCATGACCTGGCGCTGGCATTCGAGGTTGCGGACCGAGGTTCCTCCGAATTTTTGTACAACGATGTTCATTTTGGCCTCTTTGCCCCGACAAACCTCTCCAGCCGGGGTTTCAGTGTTTCGATCAGACCCTCGGCATCCTTTCCAATGGCATGCATTTCGAGGGTTCGTCCAGTCTCGCACGGCTTCCATTCCAGAAACAGGCCGTTGTCCGGCCAGTATTCCCGGTCCAGAAACTGTATCCATTCGACTGCCGTGAGAGTGGATGGGGCGCCCAGAAATTCGAACAGGGATTCGTCCGGAGGCATGCCCTCCAGACGGTACAGGTCGAAATGGGCGACAGGCGGGACGGTCGGATACAGATTGAAAATATTGAAACTCGGACTCGAAACTTCAGCGAGTTCCGAGCCGGGCAGGGATTCCACCAATCCGCGGATCAGCGTGGTTTTGCCGGAGCCGAGATTCCCCTGAAGGAGCAGGGCCGGCACGGGACGGGCTGCCGCCAGTACCTGTGCCAGTATCCTCCCCAGTTCAAGGGTGTCTTCGGCGGTATGCAGGCGGAGCGTCAGAAGCATGGGAGAAGTTATTGCCCTTGCACAAGGGTACGCAACACGTCTTCCTTGCCCACGACGCCCACCAGTTCGCCATTGTCGATGACCGGAAGGGTATACAACTTGGCGTTGGCCATCAGGGTCGCGATTTCCTCGACAGTGGACTCCGGAGTCACGAAGGTCGGCGCCGCGGTCATGGCGTCGCCCACGGTCAGGGCCGTGATCTTTTTCATCTCGGCTTCCAGCTCATCATGAGAGGATAGGGGAAACACGCCGTCGAGCAGAGTGAAGAAGGAAGGCAGCGTCACCTTTTTCTGCTGGGCGACCAGATCGGATTGGCAGAGCACGCCCACGACCTTGCCGTCTTCCAGTACCGGAGCACCATTGATTTTTTTTTCAAGCAGGGTTTTGGCCGCAACGGAGATTTCGGTGTCCGGAGTAAAGGTGACGCATTTGACGGTCATGATGTCTTCAGCTTTCAGCATTGCAATGCTCCTTTGCGGCTCGCGGAAGCATGTCCGCGATTTCATGGGCCAGATTGCCCCTCATTGGATATTCTTTTCGTAACAGTTTTCCTGCCAGCCCGTGCCAGTACACGGCCAGACTCGCGGCGCGGACGGGCGGCATGCCCTGCGCTGTCAATGCGCCGATGATGCCCGAAAGCACGTCTCCGGAACCGCCGACAGCGAGATTGGGCTCGGCGAATGGGGACAGGCAGGTCATCACCTCGTTGGCCACGATGGTTCCGGCTCCCTTGAGAACCAGAGTTGCCGACGTGCTTTCCGTGAAAGCCCGGACCGCCCCGATCCGGTCGGCCTGAATTTCGGCCGTGGAAACGCCCGCCAGACGGGCCATTTCTCCGGGGTGCGGGGTGAGTACGGTGTGGTATCCGAATTGTCCGATCAGTTCCGGCGTTTGGGCCAGAGCGAACAACGCATCGGCATCGTACACGACGTGCGTCGGCCACTCTGCAACAAAAGCCCGGAGGAAATCAACCGTTTTCGGGTCCCTTCCCAGACCGGGGCCCACAACGGCCGCGTCGAACCTGCGGGAATGCTCGAGAAGTTGGGCCAGACAATCCCGGTCCCAGTCCGGTCCGCATCCCAGCGCCAGCGTCATGATGTCCGGGCTGCCCGCCTTGATGCTCTGGGCCAGCGCACCGGGGCAGGCGATGGTGGCGAGGCCCGCTCCTGCTCGCAAGGCACCGAGTGCGGCCAGATGCGGCGCGCCGGTCAATCCCGGGGAACCGCCCACGATCACGACATGTCCGGCCGTGCCCTTGTGCATGTCCAGGCCGGGGACCGGGATGTGGTTCATGATGTCCGGTTCTATCAGGTAGTGACGGGTTGGCAGGTTCTCACGAATCTTCCTGGGAATGCCGATGGAGCGGACATGCACCTTTCCGGTGTAGGTCCGGGCCTCGGGCATGGCCAGACCGAGTTTTGCCGCTTCGAACGTGGCCGTGGCATTCGCCCGGATGGCTTCGGGCTGTGGCTGTCCTGTCATGCCGTTCAGGCCGGAGGGGATGTCGATGGCCAGCACAAAGGCGTGAGAGCCCATGCTGTTCAGGGTGCGGATCAGTTCCAGCGCATCCGGTCGGAGTTCTCCGGCGAATCCGGTGCCCAGAATGCCGTCCACGATGATGTCCGGCTGGGGCAGGGTGCTGATGTCGGTTTGGGAAAGATAATGTATTGGCACACCGACTTCGCGCGCCCAGTTCAGGTGCATCCGGGTTTCGCCACGGTAGCGCTTCTTGGGCTTGGTGTGGAATACGGACACCTTGGCGTCCATGTCCAGAAGGTGGCGGGAAAGGGCGAACGCATCGCCGCCGTTGTTGCCGGAACCTGCGAAGCAGTACACGGTTCTGCCTGTCACGGGGCCGTATTCCCGCAGGAGTACGTTCAGGGCCTCGCGGCTGGCGGTTTCCATGAGTGCGGCCCCGGGAAATCCGAGGCCCTGTATGGTTTCCGAGTCCCAGGTGGACATTTCGGCTGGAGTGGGCAGGGGAGTCAGCATGGTCGGGTACCTCCTCAGCCCTCCAGTATCACGGTTGCCGCCGCAGTGTCACGGGAATGGGTCAGGGAGATGTGTGCCCGGGTCGCACCCAGTTCCCTGAATCTTTCCTGACCAGCGCCCAAAAAGGCTATTTCCGGTTTGCCGGATTTGGCGTGGAGTATTTCAACGCATTTGAAATGAATGCCGTTGGCGAACCCGGTGCCCAGGGCCTTGACCGCGGCTTCCTTGCCCGCAAACAGGGCCGCGAGTCTGGGCACGGGGTTTTTCCCGGGCAGTTGAGCGAGTTCGTCCGGGGTCAGGATTTTCCGGGCGAACCGTTCTCCGAATTTTTCATGGAGCATGCGGATGCGATCCAGTTCCGCAAGGTCTGTGCCTATGCCTTTTATCATGTGTCCCTAGTCCGCGAAGGTTCTGACAAGTCCGGCCATGTCGCGCACGGCCCGGTCCAGCCCCACATAGATGGCGCGGGCCATGATGGCGTGTCCGATGGAATATTCGCTGATGCCCGGCACATTCCTGAAGGCCAGAATGTTGCGGTAGTTCAGGCCATGTCCCAGATTCACCTTGAGATCGTGCTTCTGGGCCAGTTCGATGCCTTTCAGAATCTTGTCCAGTTCCTTTTCTCTGTCGCGGAAATCCTTGGCATCCGCATAGTGACCGGTGTGGATTTCGATGAATTCGCTGCCGATGGCTGCGGCAGCTTCGATCTGGGCCGGGTCCGCGTCGATGAACAGGCTGGCTCTGATGCCCTGATCGTGGATCGGTTTCAGAAATTCGCGCAATTCCTGTTCGCGGCCAATGCAGTTCAGGCCACCTTCTGTGGTGAGTTCCTGACGTTTTTCCGGGACCAGACAGACCATTTCCGGATTCACTTTCAGGGCGATGGACTGCATTTCCCCGGTTGCTGCCATTTCCAGATGCAGACGGGTGTTGCAGGTGGCCTTGATCAGTTCCACGTCCCGGTCCTGAATATGCCTGCGATCCTCGCGCAGATGGACAATGATTCCGGTGGCTCCGGCAGTTTCCGCCATGTAGGCGGCCGTGACGGGCTCCGGCTCGATGCCCATCCGGGCCTGGCGAAGGGTGGCAACATGGTCCACATTGACGACGAGAACTGGCATATGAGTACCTCCGGGGTGAGATTGCGATTGAAAGTCATTGAGTAAGACTTCCGGGACCGGAATGCAACCTTTGGCGCGCTTGGTCAACGGGTAATCGGCATGAAGGGTGCATTGACAATATGCGACGCACGGATGTATCCAACACAGCCTGAAATGGATTGAAAAAAAGCTTTGGAGTTTTTTGCATAATGAATATCTGCATCGTTGGGACCGGATATGTCGGCTTGGTGTCCGCCGCATGTTTTGCCGAAATGGGCAGCCATGTGATGTGCGTGGACGTCAATCCTGTTGTGGTGGAAACCCTGAAGAGCGGCAAGGTGCATATTTTCGAGCCCGGCCTTGAGGAGATGGTTGCCCGCAACACTTCGGAAGGTCGATTGGATTTCACGACCGATCTGGGGCAGGGACTGGCCGAGGCCGAAGTCGTGTTCATCACCGTGGGGACGCCGTGCGGTGAGGACGGAAGCTGCGACCTGCGCTACGTCGATGCCGTGGCCCGCGAAGTCGGACAGCGCATGACCTCGCCCAAGATCGTGGTGGACAAGTCCACCGTGCCCGTAGGCACTGCGGACCGGGTTCGGGGCATCATTGCCGGGGAGCTGGCAAAGCGCGGTTTCGACATCGACTTCGACGTGGTTTCCAATCCGGAGTTTCTCAAGGAAGGCGACGCGGTCAACGATTTCATGAAGCCGGATCGCGTCATCGTGGGCACGGACAATCCCGCCTCGGCCAAGGTGTTGCGTTCCCTGTACGCTCCGTTTGCGCGTAGTCGGGACAAGCTCATCGTCATGGGTGTGCGCAGCGCGGAAATGACCAAGTATGCAGCCAACTGCATGCTTGCCACCAAGATTTCCTTCATCAATGAGGTTGCCAACATCTGCGAGCGCGTGGGCGCGGACGTGTCCGAGGTGCGTGCCGGAATCGGGTCGGACAGCCGTATCGGCTACAGTTTCATCTATCCCGGCGTGGGCTATGGCGGCTCCTGTTTTCCCAAGGACGTCAAGGCGCTGATCCGCACCGCGGACGAGCACGGGTGGAACGCGCGTTTGATTCGGGCCGTGGATGACGTGAATGATGTGCAGAAAGGCGTGCTGGCCGACAAGGTCAAGGCGTATTTCGAACCGCAGGGGGGTGTCGCCGGAAAGACGCTGGCCTTGTGGGGTATCGCTTTCAAGGCCAATACCGATGACATCCGCGAGGCCTCTTCCGTGGTCGTGATTCGCGAGTTGACGGCTGCGGGCATGAAGGTTCGCGCCTTTGATCCGGTGGCCAGCGAGCGCGCCCGCAAGGAGCTGGCGGACGTGGAAGGGCTGGAGATCGTGGAGAGCGAGTACGAGGCTCTGGAGGGAGCGGACGCTTTGGCCGTGGTCACGGAGTGGAACATGTTTCGCAACCCGGATTTCGAACGCATCAAGGCGTCTCTGACCGCTCCCATCGTGTTTGACGGCCGCAATCTGTATGCGCCCGAGGATATGGGGGCGCGCGGATTCGCCTATTTCAGTATTGGCAGAAAGGCCGTGGCCTGATGTCAGAACAGCGAAAAAAGCCCCCGTCCGCTTCGGACGGGGGCTTTTTTTTGCGTTTCCTGATCGTTTCCGGAACTAGATGTTGCCCCGGCAGCAGGTCCTGAACTGCAACTCCTGAAGGATGATGCGTTCGTACTCGGGACAGTATTCGGCGTCGGGATTGTCATCCTGGTTTGCCATTCTGGCAAGCTGTTGGGTTTCTTCCCAGAAATCCAGTAGTTCCTCGTCGGCCAGAGATTTGACCTGTTCCTCCAGAGTCGAATCGCTTGTGAAGGCGGCATATTGACCCATGCGCGCTGCACCGTCCTTGATTAGAAAAATTATAAGAAAATCAAACTGATAGGTACAAATTGAATTTTAAGTTAGTCCTTTATTTTCTGGCCGTCAACCTGCTCAAACCCGTGTTTCGCGGCGCAGCGTGTCAACTGGTGGGCTTTGTTGGCTAAAAAAAATGCAGGAAATGGCATCCCGGAAGACGAACGCGGGCGAGCTGTGGCTGTCTGTTGGGCGCGGGACTTTTCCATTGACAAACATGTTCTGGGTTGCCAAGGTGATTCGACTGAAATGTTTGTCTTTTATTTGTCATGTCGTTCGCGAGGTGCGTGATGGATTTCCAGCCCGAGGAAACCGAAGTCAGGGAAGTGGACCAGAAATTGATTCAACTGGTCACGTTCAGCATTGGTGAAGAGGAGTTCGGCGTCGATATTCTCCGCGTCCAGGAAATAATCCGGACCATGGAGATCACCAAGGTGCCCAGAGCTCCCGAGTTCGTGGAAGGGGTGATCAATCTGCGCGGCAAGGTCATTCCCATCGTGGACCTGCGCCGCCGGTTCGGTCAGGAGTCCAAGGAACACGACAAGTATACGCGGATTATTGTCATGGAAATCGACATGATGATCGTCGGTTTTGTCGTGGATTCGGTGTCCGAGGTGCTTCGCATTCCCGCCAACTCGGTTCAGCCGCCGCCGCCCGTGGTTTCCGGCATGGATTCCGAATACATAGAAGGTGTCGGCAAGCTGGAGGACAGGCTGCTCATCCTGCTGGATTTGAACCTGCTGCTCAGCGGCGAAGAACGTGATGCACTGGCCGCTGTCTGACGACACGGTGTTTTTTCTGGTGACAAGCCGCCCTTGAACCCGGTAGGGAAAGGGCGGTTTTTCTTTTTTCCCACAAACACTATTCAGTTATGGCAATCGTTTTTCCCAAAGAGGCCGCCGAGTTCCTTTCCGGTCGGCTCAATTCACTCCGCATTTTCAAGAGCGGTCCCGGAACGCAGGCCCTGTTCGCGCAGACGCTGTTGTCGCGCGGCAGGAATTGCGTTGTGGTCGTGCCAGGTGCCCGAGAATTTCGGGAGACCCGTGCCCTGCTGGGGCTCATGGCCCCGGGCAAGGCCGGAGAAGCTCCGGTCTGGGAGCGCGGTTGGGCCGTGTTTCCGCCGTATCTTCCCAAGCAGCCCGATGCCGAAGCCTGGGGCGAGCGCTGGGCCGCGCTGTATTCTCTGGAATACGGACGCAAGCCGTGCGGCGTTCTTCTGACCGTGGACAATCTGCTGCCGTACTGGCCGCCGCGCCGCATCTTGCAGGGCAACTGGATTTCCCTGTCCAAGGGGGACGACATGTCCCCGGAACTGCTCATGGAGCAGGCCGTGGCCTGGGGCTATACCCGTCGCAAGCTGGTTTCCGGCTGTGGAGACATGGCCATGCGCGGCGATATTCTGGACATTCACGCTCCGGGCTATCCCATGCCGCTTCGTCTGGAATTCTTTGGCGATACCCTTGAGGGCGTGCGACTTTTCGATTCGGCCACGCAGCGGTCCAGAACCGAGCTCGACGAGGTGGTGATTCTGCCCGTGGCTCCGGGCATGGGCATGGAGCCCTGTGCCGGGCAGGCCCGGGAACACTGGTCCAGACTTCGTACCACCGGGGAAATCAGTTCTGCCGAGGAGCATCATCTTGGCGAACGGCTCGAAGTCGGGGACGGCAACATCTGGCCCGGCCTGTTCTACTCGGATCGAGGCGGGCTTGAAGACATGTTTCCGCCGGATGCCGCGTACATTCTGGCTTCGGGCGAAGTTCTGCGTTCCCGTCTGGAGGATGTGGAGCAGGGATGGCGCGACGCCTTGGAGGCCGAGACGCGCGAGAGCGGCATGAAATGGCCGCTGCGGTTCATCTGCCGGACCGAGGAGAGCGCCCGCAGCGTGTGGCGCGACAAGCCGCAGGCCGTGTTCGAGGATTTGACTTTGGGGTCGGACCGAATGGGGATCGATCTTCCCGAGCAGGCATATTCGGATTTCGGAGACATTTTCTGGAAACCGGAAGCCGCGCGGCGTCCCTGGGCCGTGCTCATGGCCGCTCTCGGGGAATGGGCAAGGGAGCAGGGGCAGACTCTGCTCAGTTTCCGCTCCGAGCGGTCCCGCAGCAAGTTTCTGTCCCTTGCCGAGCAGGAAGGGATTCCCATGTCCCTCGAGTATTCATCGGACGGCAAGGGCGTGTTTGCGCTGGTGTCTCCGTTTCGGGCCGGCATGGAGTTCTCCTGGTGCGGTTCGCGCATTCTCGGCGAAAACGTGCTTCAGCCCGAAGCGCCGCGGGAAGGTGCGGCCAGAACCGGTGCCTTCAAGGGCATGGATCGGTACGACGATCTGTCCGAGGGGGACCTGCTCGTGCACCGCGATTACGGTCTGGCCCGGTTCGGTGGGTTGCACAGCATGAACATCGGCGATGTGTCCAACGACTACCTACTGCTGTTTTTTGCCGGGGACGACAGGCTGTACCTGCCTGTGGACCGGCTCAATCTGGTGCAGCGGTTCAAGGGGCCCGAAGGCGCGGCCCCGGTCCTTGACAAGCTGGGCGGTTCCCGCTGGGCCAAGACAACCGCCCGGGTCAGGAAGGCCATCGAGAAGATCGCCATGGAACTTGTGGAGATGTATGCGCTCCGCAAGGTGTCCAAGGGATTTTCCTACGGGCCGCCCGACGAGATGTATTCGGAATTCGAGGCCACGTTCGGATTCGAGGAAACTCCGGATCAGGAACGCGCGGTCAATGACGTGTTTCGGGACATGGAGAGCAGCGAGCCCATGGATCGTCTTGTCTGCGGAGACGTGGGCTTCGGCAAGACCGAGGTGGCGCTTCGTGCCGCATTCCGGGCTGCGCTCGAAGGGCGACAGGTCGCGCTGCTGTGTCCGACAACCGTGCTTGCGGAGCAGCACTACCAGACTTTCGTGCGCCGCATGGAGGGGTTTCCCGTCAGGATCGGCATGCTCAGCCGGTTCGTGCCCAGAAAGCGCCAGCGTACCGTGCTGGAAGCTGCGGCTCGGGGGGAAGTGGATATTCTCATCGGCACGCACAGGCTGCTGTCCAAGGACGTGGCCCTGCCCAACATCGGTCTGCTCATTCTGGACGAGGAACAGCGTTTCGGCGTCAAGCACAAGGAAAGGCTCAAGCAGTTCCGGAAGAACATCGATGTGCTGACCCTGACTGCCACGCCGATTCCGCGTACCTTGCAACTTTCGCTTTCCGGCATACGTGGGCTGTCCGTCATCGAGACACCGCCTCAGGACAGAAAGCCCGTGGAAACCGCGCTCATCACCCGGGACAAGCATACGCTCAAGGGCGTTCTGGAGCGGGAACTGGAGCGCGGCGGACAGGTTTTCTGGGTCTACAACCGCGTCAACGGGCTGGAACGCGTGGCCGAATACGTGAAGGAACTTGTGCCGGACGCCCGGGTGGGCATGGCGCATGGGCGCATGACGGAAAAGGCGCTTGAGGAGGCCATGCGCGGATTCTGGCACGGAGAACTTGATGTGCTGGTGTGTACCGCCATCGTGGAATCCGGTCTGGACTTTCCCAATGCCAATACCCTGATCGTGGATCAGGCCCAGCTTTTCGGGCTGGGGCAGCTCTATCAGCTTCGGGGCCGCGTGGGCCGAAGCGATCGGCAGGCCTATGCCTATTTCGTGGTTCCGTCTCTGGACGACATCTCCGAACTCGTGCGCAAGCGGTTGCGCATCATTCTGGAGATGGACTATCTCGGGGCTGGATTCAAGGTGGCCATGGAAGACCTTCGGCTCCGGGGAGCCGGAAACATCCTCGGCGAAGCCCAATCCGGCCAGATTGCCAAGGTGGGGCTTGATCTCTTTCTGGAAATGCTTGAGGAAGAAGTACGGCGCATTCGGGGCGAAGCCAGCAACCGGGCCACGGACCCGGAGCTCAATCTGGTCTTCGAGGCGCATATTCCGAGCGACTATGTGCCGGACCCGAGAGAGCGTCTGCGCTATTACAAGGCGTTGTCCTCGGCCCGCGACGACCGGACTCTTGTGGAACTGGAGGCCGAACTCAAGGATCGTTTCGGCCATCTGCCCGAAGTGGTGGAGGTCTTTGTCGGCGTGCTTCGGCTCAAGCAGACGCTTTCGCGACTTCAGGTGGAGCGCGCCGAGCTGTATCCGGCCAGAATCGTGCTGACCTGGGGCAAGGACATCGACGCGGTGTCGCCGCAAAAGCTGGTGCGCTGGGTCGATGAACGAAGCGACCGGGCCAGAATGCTGCCGCCAGCCAGACTGGAAATCCGTTACGGGGATACGTGGTCGGTCCGGCATGCCCTGGAACAGACCGCTGTTGAACTCGAATTCCTGCTGGACGTCCCGGACGCTCCGGCCATTGAACAATAACGAGGGCGTATGCTGCGCAAATATCTTCTTTTTTTCTGCATGGCCGTGGTGCTTTCCGCATGCGCGGACGATTCCGAGGATATCGGGATCGTGGCCCGGGTGAATGACAGCCCGATCTATCTGTCCCAGTTGGAATTTCAGCATGACCAGTATCTTTCCGACGTGACCGGAAGCTATGTCCCGAGCGTGGAAAAGCTGCGTGACGAGTATGGAAGCATTCTGGGTGATCTGATTGTTCAGGAACTGGTGCTCCAGAATCTGGAACAGGACGGACTCGGCATTACCGACAAGGAGATGGTTGATGCCGAGGACAAGGTTCGGGCCGATTATCCGGACGGAGCGTTCGAGCAGGTTCTTGTCGAGGAATACATCGACCTCAAGTCGTGGCGGCGGCAGCTTCGCTACCATCTGGCCATGAACAAGTTCTTCCAGCATGTGCTGCGTCCGCGGATCAAGATCGACTACAAGGAGGCCGAGCAGTACTATCGGGATCACATTTCCGAGTTCTACCTGCCCGAGGCCATGAAGATTCTCGTGGTGCGCGGGCCGAGCCGGGAGATCGTGGAAAAGGCGGTGCACACGTTTCTCAAGGAAAAGGACCGCGAGGCCCTGACCGTGGGCTTCGGTGAGGTGGAAACCCGCGAAGTCGTGGTGCGCGAGGGACGTTTGTCCGCAACGTGGCGCAACGTTCTGGCCGATCTGGAACCGGGACAGGCCTCGGACGTGCTGACCGAACGGTTCGGCTTCGAGGCACTGGTCCTGCTGGACCGCAATCCGGCCAAGGTGCTGGAACCGGCTCAGGCCTATCCGCTGGTCGAGGAATCCCTTCTGGAAAGCAAGCTTCAGGCCGCCTTTGCGGAATGGCTGGACAAGGTTGTTGCCCAGGCGAGGATAGAGGTCAGCGAACATCTTCTGGAACAGGCGGCGCAGCAGCAGGCTGCCGGAGACATGATTCAGGACGAGGAAGTCCTGCAGCAGCCGAGCCCTGCGACCGATGAAGATCAGGTAGCTCCGGAGGATTCGGAAAGCGGAGACCAGGGCGCTGAGGGCGACAAGCCCGAGGCCGTCGGAGCCGATCAGCCGGACGAGCCTGCTGAAAGCCAGTGATCCATAGACGTTGCATACTGCGTGCAAACCGTCTAGACTATCTGCGATTTGGTGTACTGAAAGCGAGACTTATATTCCGGCTTGGCCGGGTATGGGAGTTTGAATGATATTGAGAGTTTTGCCCGCGCTGATTCTTGCATTGGCATTTACCGGAGCACAGGCGTGTGCCGAAGAGTTCGTGTACGACCGCATTCTGGTCAAGGTGAACGATGGCATCATCACCAAATTCGATCTGGATCAGGAGATGAAACCCGTCTACGCCCAACTCAAGGGCCGTGTCCTGTCTTCTGCCGAAAAGAAGCAGCTCGCCAGGCTGCGTCGCCAGATGCTGGACAAGATGGTTCAGGACAGGCTGATGGATCAGGAGGTCGCGCGGTTCGGCGTCACGGTCGATGAAAAGGACATTGATGACGAGATCCGCCGCATTTGCAAGAAACGCGGCATGAACGAGGACGAGTTCGGCGAGGTCGTGAAACAGGACGGCCTGACTCTGGACGAGTTCCGCGAACGTCTTGGCGAGATTCTCAAGAAGCAGCAGCTTCTCAGCCACATGGTGTCTCAGAAGGTTGTTGTCACGGACACCGAGATTCAGGAAGCGTATGAGGCCGACAAGGATGCTTATGTTCTTGAAAAGGCCATCGATCTTGCGATAATAATGCTTCCGCAGGATGTGGCGGCCAAGGAAGTGCGCAAGCGTATTCTCGATGGCGAGATGACTTTTGCCGAAGCTGCGGCCAAGTACTCGGTTGGACCGGCCAGTGAAGAGGGCGGCGCCATTGGCGAGGTGGAATGGTCCGCCATTGCCGATGACTGGAAGGCCGCGCTTGAGGGCCTTGAGGCAGGCGGCGTTTCCGAACCGCTCATCGTGCAGGGACGCGAGGCGCTTCTGGAGTTGCGCAAGGTTGCGGAAGACCGCATGGTTCCCTTGGAGGAAGTCAAGGACGAACTGTATCGCAAGCTTCTCGAACAGAAGCATCAGGAAGTTTTTGACGGGTATTTTCAGGATTTGCGGCGGCGTTCCGTCATCGTATACATGGACGACACCAATGCCGGCCCCGAAACGGCAACGGAGTAGCATATGAATTTTGAGGAACTCGGCCTGACGCTCAAGCGTCAGCGTGAAACGCTCGGATTGACGATCGAAGAGGTCATGGAAGCGACGAAGATCAGCCGTCGCAACATCGTGGCCATGGAGACAGGGAATCGCGATGACCTGCCGCATCCCGTGTATACCAAGGGATTCGTGCGAAGCTATGCCCGATATCTCGGTCTTGATGCCGAGGAACTGTGCATGGTGGTCGACCGGGATTTCCAGTTTGGCGAGGATGAACCGCTGGAACAGCCCTATGATGTGTCTCCGGGCGCGGAAAAGGCGTTTCACGAACCTGTCCGTCCCAAGGGGGAATCCCGGAAAGGTTCGTGGATGACGTTTCTGATCGTGCTCATGCTTGTCGGCGTGGTCGTGTATCTGGTCGTGAACCTCAACAAGTCGGATGACTCCGTGCCCACGGCGCCTCCCGTGACGATCGAGGAGACTGCGCCCGAGGCTGCGTCTACCGAGCCCGATTTCGCGTCCGACAGTGCCGCCGCTCCTTCGGAGGGCGTCGAGGGGTCCGCCGGACAGGAAATGCCGGAAGCTTCCGCGGTTCCCGAGGCGGAACAGCCTGTGCCTGAAGTGGAAGCTGTGCCGCAGGCACAGCTTCCTGCGGCTCCGGTTCAGGCCGCAGCCGGAGAAACTGTTGATGACGAGGATGAAACCTCCGGCACGGAAGAGGATCAGCCCAAGTATGCGCACATGATGGTCATCACTGCCACCTCGGACAAGGGATGCTGGGTTGGCGTGTGGCGCGGCGATGCAGAGCGGATGGCTCGGGATTTCGTGCTCAAGAAGGGGGAACCCCTTCGGCTCATGTTCAATACGCCCCGCCGTATACGCATTGGCAACGTGGCTGGCGTGACCGTGACCTACAATGGCGCTCCCTATTCCCTTGATGATACCAAGGGCAACATTCAGACGCTTCGGTTCGGATATTCCGACTGATCCCGGTCTGACGGAAACGGCTGACATGGCCATGGTCTCCACCGAAAAAGCTGTTGTGCTCAAGGTGGGCAAGTTCAAGGAAGCGGATTGCTGGGTCCGGCTTCTGTCTCCCTCCAGGGGAATTTTCAATGCCTTTGCCTTCGGCGGCTGCCGGAGCCGGAGGCGTTTTTGCGGATGCCTTGATCCGCTCAATCTCGTGCTGTTTTCCATCGGGGCAAATCGATCCGGTTCCTATTCCGTGCTTGAGGAAGGTTCGCTGCTGAATGCCTATCAGACAGTGAAGACCGATCCTGCCCGAACCGGGATTGCGGTGAATTGTACGAAATTTCTGGAAAAGCTTGAACTCGATGCGCAGGCCGCCCGTCCGGTGTTCGAGTTGGCTGTGGAAATGCTGAACGCGGTGGAGCAGGGCGGGGTCGGGCTGGAAGCCATGCCCTGGATGTTTCGCATCAAGTTGGCTTTCGAGATGGGCTATGCCCCGAGTTTTGTGGAGTGCGGGCTTTGCGGCTCCGAAGTGGGCAATGAATCCGGGTATCGATTCTCCGTGGAGCGCGGTCAGGTTGTGTGTCCCGCTTGTCATTCGGCCGGGAAATCGGTAGAGGGTTTTGCTCGCCCGGTTACTGCGGGGGCGTTGCGCGTTCTGGACTGGATTCACGACAGTCGTCCGGCTGAGTGGAGCCGGGCCGCGCTGTCCGCGAAGATCGGTCGCCAGTGCCGCCAGATGGCGGAGCTGTTTGTCGCGTATCACCTGGGTTTGTCCTGGGAAAACGGATTTTATAAACAGGTTTGAGTTGGAGCAAAGAATGTATTTTCAGGATGTCATCTTGAAGTTGCAGGAATTCTGGGCGAGCCGCGGTTGCGTCATTGTCCAGCCCTACGACATCGAATGCGGAGCGGGTACCTTCAACCCCTCCACTTTTTTTCGCGTCATCGGTCCCGAACCCTGGAAAACCGCGTACGTCGAGCCTTCCCGCAGGCCCACGGACGGCCGCTACGGTGACAATCCGAATCGGCTCCAGAACTTCAACCAGTTTCAGGTGATCCTGAAGCCGTCCCCGGACAATGTTCAGGAACTGTATCTGGAGAGCCTCGCCGCATTGGGCATCGATGCTGCCGAACATGACATCCGTTTTGTCGAGGACGACTGGGAATCTCCGACTCTCGGAGCCTGGGGCCTTGGCTGGGAAGTCTGGCTCAACGGCATGGAGATCACGCAGTTCACCTATTTCCAGCAGGTGGGCGGCATTGATCTCAAGCCCGTGAGCGCGGAAATCACCTACGGCCTTGAGCGCATCTGCATGTACCTTCAGGAAAAGGAATCCGTGTACGATCTGGACTGGAACGCGAACGTGACCTACGGCAACGTGTTTCACCAGAACGAAGTGGAGATGTCCAAGTACAATTTCGATTATTCGAATGCGGACATGCTCTTCGATCTGTTCGACAAGTTCGAGGCGGAATGCCTGAATCTCTGCGAGGAGAGCCTGCCGTGGCCCGCCTACGATTACTGCCTCAAGTGTTCCCACTCCTTCAACCTGCTGGATGCCAGAGGAGCCATTTCCATTACCGAACGGGCCACCTACATCGCCCGTGTTCGCAATCTGGCTTCCCGGATCGCCCATCTCTACGCTGCGCAGCGCGAGGAAATGGGCTACCCCATGCTGAAGAAGTAACCGCCGGAATTTTTTAGAGAGAAGAGTAGAACAATGGCCGAATTCATACTGGAAATCGGGACCGAGGAAATGCCTGCCCGTTTCGTGCCCAAGTTGGCGGCGGAACTGGAAAGCGTGTTTTCCGCGCTCCTTGGCGAGGCAATGATCGAAAACGGCGGTGTGGACACCCATGCGACCCCGCGTCGCATTGTGGCCCACGTGGCCGACATGGCTGAAAGCCAGCGTACCGAAGAGGAAACCGTGACCGGACCTCCGGCACGCATTGCCTATGACGGCGACGGCAACCTGACCAAGGCCGGACAGGGCTTTGCCAAGACGCAGGGCGTGGCCGAAGGTGACCTGTTTCGCATGGAAACGCCCAAGGGCGAGTATCTGGCCGCCAAAAAGATCGTGGGCGGCGGCAAGTCCGTGGACATCCTGAGCGGAATTTGCGTCAAAAGCATCGAATCCCTGAGTTTCCCCAAGAAGATGAGCTGGGGAGACTATGATTTCACCTTTGGTCGTCCCGTGCGCTGGCTGCTGGCCCTGCTGGGCGACGAGGTCGTGGATTTCTCGGTGGAGAATCTGGTTTCCGGTCGCGAGACCCGGGGACATCGCGTCATGGGCGCAGGACCGTGGACCGTGAACTCCGCCTCCGAATATTTTTCCGTCATCAGTGACAAGTGCAAGGTCGTCATCGATCCCGAGGAGCGCAGGAAGCTCGTCGTGGCCGAAGGCAACAGGCTTGCCGAAGCTCTGGGCGGCAAGGTGGTCTGGAAGGACTCCCTGCTGGAAGAGGTTGCCAATCTCGTTGAATTCCCCAAACCTCTCATTGGCGACATTGATCCCAGATATCTGGAACTGCCCCGTGAAGTGCTGCTCACTTCCATGCAGTCCCACCAGAAGAGCTTCGGCATCGAAGGACCCGACGGCAAACTGCTGCCGCACTTTCTGACCACCTTGAACCTTGAGCCGCGCGATCTGGCTCTGGTCAAGAAGGGGTGGGAGCGTGTGCTCAAGGCTCGACTGGAAGACGCGGTGTTCTTCTGGGAGGCCGACTGCAAAGTGGACATGAAGACCTGGCTGGACAAGCTGGACAAGGTCGTGTTCCTCGGTCCCCTGGGCAGCATGGGCGACAAGACCCGCCGTATCGGTTCCCTGTGCGAAAAGCTGGCTGCGGCTCTTGGCGAGTCCAAGGGCATCCTGCCCGGCGAAATCGAGAAGTATCGTACCGCAGGCCGTCTTTCCAAGGCGGATCTGGTGTCCGAGATGGTCAACGAGTTCGACTCGCTTCAGGGCGTCATGGGCGGCATCTACGCCGAGCGCACCGGAAAGGGCGAAATCGTTTCCAAGGGCATCTACGAGCAGTATCTGCCTGCGGGAGCGGACTCCCCGGTTCCTTCCAGCCTGTCCGGTGCTCTGGTGTCCTTGGCCGACAAGGCCGACACTCTGGCCGGATGTTTCGGGCTGGGCAAGAAGCCGTCCGGAGCCAACGACCCCTATGCGCTTCGCCGCTGTGCACTGGGCATTGCCCGCATCATCATGGATCACGGTCTCGACCTTGATCTGCGTACCGTGCTGGAATGGGCTCAGGCCGCCTATGTCGACGTGAAGTGGAAGGTTGCACCTGCCAAGGCTCTGGAAACCCTGATGGATTTCTTTGGCCAGAGGCTGCGTGCCCTGTTCACGGGCAAGGGGTTTGAAACCCGTGTCGTGGACGCGGCTCTTGGAGCCGGATTCAGCGACATCCGCACTTTCGAGAAACGCCTTGAGGCTCTTTCCGAATTCGCGGCCGGTGACGATTTCGAGCAGGCCGTGCTGACCTTCAAGCGTGCCGCCAACATCATCCGCAAGCAGGGTGACGAGGCTGGTCAGGAATTGACCGGGAGCTATGACGCGGAATTGTTCGAGGATGAACATGAAATCGCGCTCGGTTCCCTGTTGGAGGAGACTGCCGCCCGGTTCGCCGAGCTGTGGGAAAATGATGATTTCCCTGGTCTTCTCGGCATGTTGCGGGAACTGCGTCCCACTGTGGACGGCTTTTTCGACAATGTGATGGTCATGTGCGACAATGCCGCGCTCAAGCTGAACAGGCTGAATCTGCTCAAGGCGCTGGTCGACAGACTGAGCCGTCTGGCGGATTTCAACGCCTTGCAGGTCTAGCCCGACGTGACGGATTGTGCTAAAAAATGCTTGACAATTGTGGAAGAGTCCATATAAAGGGGCCTTCCCGTTTGGGTAATTCAAACAAAAACGCAATGAAATAACATACCAAGATCAGGAGAATCGTTTTGGCTAACCACAAGTCCGCCCTGAAGAGGCACCGCCAGAGCCTGGTGCGCAATCTGCGTAACCGGATGACCAAGACCCGCATCAAGAACTCCGTCAAGGCCGTTCGCCTTGCCGTGGAAGAGAACGACGCCGCCAAGGCCGCCGAAGCTCTGAAGGAAGCCACTTCCGTTCTGGATCGTGCCGCTACCAAGCGGGTCATCCACGCCCGTCAGGCTCAGCGCCGCATCTCCAGGCTGCAGCAGGCCATCAACAAGATCGCCTAGCCTGATCTAGCCGATATGGCTGTTCAGCCCGCCTTGCCCCGTGCAAGGCGGGCTTTTGTCGTGTGGTTTTTCGGACGGAATCCGGTGTCAAAAGGGCATGATGAATTATGTTCTTTTCGGCATAACTCGCGCAGGCTACATGATTGTCTCCACTGAAACCCATTTGGCGAGGAGTTGATCATGAAACGGTTGTTTGCGGTATTTGCGTGTCTGTTGCTGCTGGTTTCGGCGGCTCAAGCGGCTGATGTGGCCTGCAAGGCCAGTTATGGTTCCGGTCAGACTGTCTACAAGGTGGCAACAGGCAGTCCGGGCGAACTTGGATTGCTCAAGGAACTGGCTGACGTGTTCAATGCAGAGCACGACACCACGATGTGCTGGGTCAAGGCTGGATCGGGCAAGTCGCTGAAGCTGCTCCACGGCGGAATGGTGGATGCCTGCATGGTGCATGCTCCGGCAGCGGAGAAGCTGGCCATGAAGGACGGTTGGGCAGCCGGTCGGACCTTGATCGGCTCCAACGAATTCTACATTGTCGGCCCGAAGAATGATCCTGCCGGAATAGCCTCAGCCTCAAGCGCGGCCGAGGCGTATGCACGGATTGCCGATGCAAGAGCAAACTTTTTGTCCCGCGGCGACAATTCAGGAACGCACAAGAAGGAATTGGCCATCTGGGAAAAGGCCGGGATTTCCCCGAAAGGGGATTGGTATGTCGTGACCGGAGACTTCATGATGGCCACTCTGAAAAAGGCCGACAAGTCCAAAGGCTATTTCATGACAGACAGCAGCACATGGGTCGCGGGCAAGGCCGGAATGGCGAATCTCGAGGTTTTGTATCGCGGCGATCCCATGCTCATCAATGTCTATCATGCGCTGGCGCGGCCAGAAGGTGCGCCGAATCAAGCGTTGGCAATGGAATTCATCCGTTTTCTCGGATCGGACAGGGGGCAGAGCATAATCCGGGATTATGGCAAGACGGAATTCGGCGATGCCATGTACAATGATGCGGAGTACGCCAGACAGTACGATCACTAGTTCGGGACAGACAAATGAAAAGGGGAACCGCGCAATGCGGCTCCCCTTGATTTCGTCATTCGAACAGCGGCTATTCGCCGAGTTCGACGCTACGCAGGTACGCTTCGATGGCACCGTCGATGATGGTGCCCCGGACCGCATTGCGGTCAAAGTGCATCAGGCCGCGGATGGTGGTGCCTCCGGGGGAGGTGACCATTTCCCGTAGCTCGGCCACCGAGTGGTCGCTCTCCGCAGCCAGCTTTGCCGAACCGAGAAACAGCCCCTTGACCATGTCCACGGATTGCGGACGGGTCAGACCGAGGGAGACCCCGGCCTCGATCAGGGCTTCCATGAAGTAGAACACGTAGGCAGGACCCGAGCCGATCACGCCGGTGTAGGCGTCGAACAGCTTCTCGGACAGCTCGTGCACCGTACCGATTCCCTTGAACAGCTCGGGAATCGAGGTTTTCATGTCATCGGTCAGGGCGGCATCGTCCAGACACACCGCAAAGACGCCTTCGCCGACAAGGGCGGGCGTGGTGGGCATGACGCGGACGACAGGACAGGCATTGCCGGTCCATTCCCTGAACTGCTGGCTGGTAAGTCCGGCGCAGATGGAGATCAGGCACTTGGAGTCGTTCAACTCGGGCGCGATCTCCCTGACCACGGGCTCGGCATGTTGCGGCTTCACTGCCAGAAGCACGTAGTCGCACTTGCCGGCCATTTCCGCGGCATTGGTCTCCACCACGAGTCCCAACTCTTCGTGCAATTCGTCGAGCCGGGCCGTGTTGAGGTCGATACCGTGAATTTCAATATCGCGGGAGGCAAGGCCCCTGATAATGGCCGTGCCCATGTTGCCTACGCCGATAAACCCGATTTTCCTGGACATTTATCCCACCAATTCGTCTTCGTTGAAAAAGAAAGCCACTTCGTTCCTGGCGGTGTCGGGAGCGTCGGAACCGTGGCAGGAGTTATTCTGGATGTTCTGGCCGAACCGTGCGCGGATCGTGCCTTCCTCGGCCTGCTCGGGGTTGGTAGCACCCATGAGCTTGCGGTAGTTCTCGATGGCGTTTTCGCCTTCAAGGCAGGAAACCACGACCGGGCCGGAGGTCATGTATTCCACCAGCTCGCCGAAGAAGGGGCGCTCCTTGTGCACGGCGTAGAAGCCTTCGGCCTGCTCCTTGGACATGTGGATCATCCGCATGCCCTTGATCTTCAGACCGGCCTCGGTGATCATCTTGAGGATGTCGCCGATGAGGTTGCGTTCCACTGCGTCGGGTTTGATGATGGAAAAAGTGCGTTCGATAGCCATTGTGCCTCCGTAGCAAGTTGTTTGTTGAATCATATACACCAGCCGTGAGCCTCCGCCAAGGGAGGGCGGCTAACAGAGCAGCATCCGATCCGAAACCCCTTCCTCGCCCCTGAGTTCCGAGAAGCGGAACAGCAGGTCTTCGACCTTGAGGGTCTTTTTCTCCTCCCCACTGATGTCCATCACGATGGTGCCGCGATGGAACATGATGAGCCTGTTGCCCAGAGCAAGGGCCTGGTTCATGTTGTGGGTCACCATGAGGGCGGTGAGGTTCTGGGATTCCACGATTTCCTCGGTCAGTTCGAGGATCATGGAACCGGTCTTGGGGTCAAGGGCGGCTGTATGCTCGTCCAGTAGCAGCAGTCTGGGCCGGACCATGGTGGCCATGAGCATGGTCAGGGCCTGCCGCTGGCCGCCCGAGAGCAGGCCGGTGGCGGTCCTGAGCCGGTTTTCCAGACCGAGTTTGAGCAGGGAGAGACGGTCCCGGAAGAAGTCCCTGTCCTTGCTCTTTACGCCAAATCCCAGCCCACGTCGCTGCCCCCGTTTGAGGGCAAGGGCCAGGTTTTGTTCAATGGTTGCGTCCGCGCAGGTGCCCAGAAGCGGGTCCTGAAATACGCGGCCGATGAGCGAGGCGCGCTTGTGCTCGGGCCAATGGGTCACGTCGTGATCGTCCATGACGACCTTTCCGTCATCCAGAGGAAAACAGCCTGCAAGCGCGTTGAGAAACGTGGATTTCCCGGCTCCGTTCGAGCCGATGATGGTGATGAAATCCCCGTCCTTGATATCGAGATTCACGTTGCTCAGGGCAACGACTTCATTCACGTCGCCCTTGTTGAACGTCTTGCCGATGGATTCGATGCGGATCATTTGGCCCTCCCGGCAAGCACCTTCTTTTTCATTTTGGGCATGACCAGCGCGGAGACCACGAGAATCGCGGTAATCAGATTCAGGTCGCTGGGCGTGACGGAAAACGCCCCGAGCTTGAGACCCAGCGCAAGGGCGATGGCAATGCGGTAGATCACGGAACCGAGCAGAGCCGCAATGAGTGCCCGGGCAATGGTCCTGTCCCCGAACAGGGTTTCGCCGATGATGACCGAGGCCAGACCCGCGATGATGGTGCCCACGCCCATGTTCACGTCGGCCGCGCCCTGATTCTGGGCGACCAGTGCCCCCGAGGCTGCGACCAGCGCGTTGGACAGGCCCACGCCGAAAATGATGACGGTATGCGTGTTCACGCCGAGGCTGGTGATCATCTGCGGGTTGTTTCCCGTGGCCAGCACGGTCATGCCGATTTCCGTATGCATGAACCAGATCAGCACGGCCACGGCCACGGCGCAGATGATGCAGAAAAGAATCGGGGTGGACATGTATTGGGGCAGGCCGGAAAACGCGGTGAAGGAATCGACCACGGTATCCTTGCCCAGCAGGGTCATGTTGGGTTTGCCCATGATGCGCAGGTTGATGGAATAGAGCGAGATCATGGTCAGGATCGAGGCCAGCAGGTGCAGAATCCTGAACTTGGTGTTCAGGATGCCCGTGACCATGCCTGCCAGAAATCCGGCGCAGGAGGCCATGATGATGGCCAGCACCGGAGAATGGCCGTTGGTGATGGCTACGGCGGATACGGCCGCGCCCAAAGGCAGGCTGCCGTCCACCGTGAGGTCCGGAAAATCCAGAATCCGGAAGGTGAGATACAGGCCGAGAACCATGAGGCCGAAGGCGAAGCCCTGTTCAACGGCGCCGTAGAAAGCGTAAAGTGTCATGAGATGTCCTTGTCTGCCCGCATTGGAAAAATGAAAGAAGGCGCGTTGCGGACAACGCGCCTTTTAGCCTGTCTTGGAACAAGAAGCAATGCTCGGTGCCGGGCCTAGTCAATGACCACTTCAGCGCGCTTGAGCACGGATTCCGGCAGGGAAACGCCCATTTCCGCAGCAGCCTTTTTGTTGACGTGCAGATTCACCTTGTTGATGAATTCCACGGGGATGTCGCCGGGGGTGATGCCATCGGCAAGGATACGCTTGGCAATGTCCGCAGTCTGCACTCCCATGCCGTAGTAGTCAACAGCCACGGCCGCAATGGTGCCGCGAGCCACGGAGTCGGTGTCACCGGAGATCAGGGGCAGCCGATTCTGGCGGCAGACCTTGATGGCGGATTCCAGCGCGGAGACCACGGTGTTGTCCAGCGGAATGTAGATGGCATCGCAACGGCCCACAAGGCTTTTGGCGGCCTGATATACGCCACTGGAGTTGGCGATGGTGGCTTCCTCCACGGTCATGCCGAGCTTGGCGGCCTCTTCCCTGAGTCGGGTGACCAGAACCACGGAATTGGGTTCGCCCGCGTTGTAGATCACGCCGACGGCCTTGGCATCCGGCACGATTTCCTTGACCAGCGCGGCATGCTGATCCATGGGACTCATGTCGGACATGCCTGTGATGTTGGTGCCGCCCGTGTTGTTCAGGTCCTTGACCAGACCGGCGGAAACCGGATCGGTCACGCCCGTGAACACGATGGGGTGGTCCTTGATCTTCTGGGCCACGACCTGCGCGGATGGGGTGGTGATGGCCAGAACCAGATCCGGGGCCTCGCCCTTGATCTGGTTGGCAATCTGGATGTTGTTGGCCTGGTTGCCCTGCGCGATGTGCACGTTGTAGGTCGCGTCAAGACCCAATTCCTTGAGCCTGTCCATGAAACCCTGACGCATGGCATCCAGCGACGGATGCTCCACGATCTGATTCACGGACACGACATGCTGTTTTCCCGCAATGACGCTGCCTGCCACAAGCAGCACCGCCATTGCGGCGACGAGCAGTTTCTTCATGGGACTCTCTTGCCTCCTCATGGGGATGATATCATGAAATTTTGAACGTTGGGCAGGGGGAAGTCAAGCGCTTCAACGCTTTCCGTGCAAAAAAGGGGAGAGAGGAAAGGGGAATCGCTAGTAGCGGATTTCCTCTTCCTTCATGACCTGAAAGGATTTGTTGCCCTTGACCCGGCCGGGCAGGCCGTAGAACTTGCGCACGCCTTCGACCTCGGCTTCGAGGAGTTCATCTTCATCCGTGTCCAGCAGCAGGATGTCGCCTTCGCGCAAATGCAGAAGCTGGCGGCCACTGATCTTGGTCCGGCCCATGCGCACCACCATTTCCACCGGCGTTTCCATGAGGCGTTCCTTGAACCGGTTGATCCAGACGTGGTCCACTTCGAGTCGTTCGGACTGGAACGAGGCATGGAGCTTGGAACGGATGGGTTCCATGGTGGCGTAAGGCAGGCAGACGATCAGGGAACCGATGGCGTTCTCCAGCTCCACTTCGAAGGTGACCACTATGACCACGTCCGAAGGCGGTACGATGGCCGCGAACTGGGGATTGACCTCGGTGCGCACCATTTCGATGTGCACTTCGTGAACCGGTTTCCAGGATTCTTCCAGATTGGACAGGGCGATCTTGACCACGCGTTCCACGATGGCCTGTTCAATGGGCGTGAAGTCCCGACCTTCGACCTTGGGCTGGCTGCCTGCGCCGCCGAAGAAGTTTTCCACCAGAGCAAAGACCAGCCGGGAGTCCACCACGAGCAGGGCGTTGCCGCGCAACGGGTCCATCTTGAAGATGGAGATGGACGTGGGCACCGGCAACGAGCGCATGAAGTCCCCGAACTTGGACATGTCGATGGAGATGGGGTTGATGTCCACGCGTTTGCGCATGGTGTTGGCCAGCGCATTGGTGCACAGACGTGCAAAACGGTCGTTGACGATCTCCAGAACCGGCATGCGGCCGCGGATGATTCTGTCCTGATTGGCCAGATCGAACGCGACAACCCCGGAGTCGTCCTCCGGTATCTCGGTTTCGGTTTCGACGTCACCGCCCGAAAGCCCCCGCAACAGGGCATCAACTTCATCTTGTTCGAGAATCTTGCTCATGCGTCACAAAACCTTTTTCCGGTTCCGAATCGGGACCACTTGCCGTCGTTGTGACGGAATTCTGAATCCCTCGCAAACCAAAGCAAAAAGCGGGCCGTTGTGTCCGTCTTCTTTTTCGGTGTCTTGCCGGGATTCCTTAGGAAGTTCATTACACGCTGTCGGTGCCAGAGGCAATACCCGTCGCGTTTTGCTTTCGTGAAAAGGGCATTCTATCTATAGAAAGTCTAGAAAAAATCTAATATTGTTTCTATCTGTCTGAAATAAATTGGTTTGTTTCTGTACCTGTCGAGTTGCGTGATTTTGCCTTGTCAATGTTTCGTGCCGCAGGCCATTTGCCGGTTCAGGGGCGTTCCGGAGGCAGCGACGACAGGGAAACAATGGTTATTTTTCTGTCATGTTTTTTTGCCCAACTGCGCAGGGCTGCAAGGGTTTCCCGGTAGGGATGACCAATGGCGATGGCATGGCCTCGTTTCAGAGCGAGGCGTTCCGCCTTGCGAAGCTGGAGCACGATGGCTTCCGGGTCCTTGACATTGTCCAGAAAAACATCCCGCTCATAGAAGGGAACGCCGATCTTGGACGCGCAGATTCGGCCCACGCTTTTCGGTGTGGTCAGGCTGTCCAGAAAGAACAGGTTGCGATCGTGAAAGACCTGAAGCGCGGCGCACAATTCAGGGCTGTGCTCGGTCAGGCGCGAGCCCATGTGATTGTTCACGCCGATGGCTTTGGGGACCCGGTTCAGGTTGCGGGCAACAAGAGCCGTTATTTTGCTTTTGGTCATTCCCACGAAGAGAGCATCATCACCGGGGTCGACCTCGGGATAGCCGCGAGGTTCCATGGGGAAATGCACCAGCATGTCCTGATTCTCTCGTGAAATCAGGCTTATGGCGTCGTCCGTATGGCTTGCATTGGGCCAGACCGCATAGGTCAGGGGAATGTCAAGGCCGAGCAGCCCCTTGAGTACACCCATGTTTTCGCCCACGTCGTCAATGACCACTGCCACCTTGGGGCCGGGGATGATCTCTGGTTCCGCAACCGGATGGGAAGGAGCGAAAAACAGCTTGTGTGTGGGAATGCCGAAGATGGTGACCATGGCGCGGTCCTGTCCGGCTTCGGACAGCACAGCCTTTGGCGCACGGCTGGTCAGGTTGGCGCGGATGGCCTCCATGAACGCCTTGCGGTCGTCGGGAGAGGGCAGGGCCAGCTCCTGATAGTGGTAGGTGCGTCCTTCGTGGTGCCGCAGTTCCACGTCCTGAAGGTCGAGCTTGTCCATGCCGAGACCTGCGGCGCGCATGGCCTGAATGATGGCCAGATCCACCTGCTTGACGCGGTCTTCCAGATCGCTGCCGAGCTCGGCTTCGTACTGGCGGGGCTTTGCTGTGGGGCCGGGGACTGTCTCTTTCGGAGCGGATGCCACGGGAGCAGGCTCGGACGTGGGTGTTTTCAGGGCGAACCAGGCTATGGAGAGCAGCCCGGCCACGATGAGGGTGAAGAACAGGATAAGGGGACCGGGACGATAGAGCCTGCTGCGCAGGCTCTTCGTTCCGGTCCCCGTGGTCTCTTGCCGGTCTTCTGGCTGAAGGTCGGTCATGCCGGAGAGTCTCCCGGACTACTTGATTTCCTTTATCTTGGGCAGGGACTTGACCAGTTCCAGACCGAGGCGGAGCTGATTGTCGCGCTCCAGCATTTTTTCGGCCCTGTCGTCCTGATCCATATCCTGTGCCTTGTCCTTGCTGCCGTTTTCCAGATGGCGATTCAGGTCCTTTTCGCGCAGGGTGAAGTGCTCGCGCAGCTCCTGATCTTCATCCGAGGCCGGAGGCAGGAATTCCACGCGTACGTCCGGCTCGATGCCCTTGGCCTGAATGGAGCGGCCCTTGGGCGTGTAGTACAGGGCTGTGGTCAGCTTGATGCCTGCGCCGTCGGACAACGGGATGATGGTCTGGACCGATCCCTTGCCAAAGGAGCGTTCGCCCACGATCAGGGAGCGCTTGTGGTCCTGAAGGGCGCCGGCCACGATTTCCGAGGCAGAGGCCGAACCCGCATTGATCAGGGTCACCATGGGCACCGTCACGGTGCCTTGGGTGCGGGAAGCCATGAAATCCTTGCGGTTGGCTTCGTCCTTGCCCTGAATGTACACGATCAATCCCTTCTCCACGAAGGTGTCCACAACCGAGACAGCCTGTCCGAGCAGACCGCCCGGGTTGTTGCGCAGATCGAGAACAACACCCTTGAGCTCATGCTTCTTGCGGTAGGCTTCAAGCTTTTCGCGCATCTTGGCCGTGGTGGTTTCGTGGAATTTGGTCAGGCGCAGATACAGGTAGCCGTCTTCCAGCTCCTGGCTCTTGACGCTGACGATGGGGATGGTGCTGCGGGTGATGGCAACCTCGATGGGTCGGGTGCCGTCTCTGTGCAGGATCATCAGCTTGACCTTGGAGCCCTTGGGACCCCGGATGCGTTTGACCGCATCGATCAGGCCCATGTCGCGGGTCGATTCCCCGTCGATCTCCAGAATGATGTCGCCCGCCTTGAGTCCGGCCTTGAATGCCGGGGTATCCTCAATGGGGGAGACCACGGTCAGGCGACCCTGCTCCATGCTGATTTCAATGCCTATCCCGCTGAATTTTCCGGAGGTGTCTTCCTGCATTTCCTTGAAATCCTCGGCATTGAGGTAGGCGGAATGCGGGTCGAGCTCTTCGATCATGCCCTTGATGGAATTTTCGATCAGCTCTTTCTTGCTAACGGGTTGGACATAGTAGTGCTCCACCATGTCGAGTACCTGGCTGAAGCGTTTCAACGCTTCGAAATTCGCTGCATTGTCCGCGCCCACGACAGGGCCGGGCATGACGGTCAGGGTCAGCAGCAGGGCAAAGGATGCCAGCCAGAGGGTTTTGCGCATTTTTTCCTCCAGGAAACGAAAAATTGGGGGTCGGACTGCCGCTACTTTTGCGCAGTCAACCAGACTCTTGGATTAATTGGTTTTTGGTGAAAACGCAATTCAAAATACAGGCCGGGGCCGTTGGCCTTCGGGCAATATCCGGCTTTTCCTATGGGTTCGTCCTTTTCCACCTCCTGCCCCATGCGGACGTAGGAGTCCTCCAAGTAGGCATAAAGGCTGTAGTAATCATAGCCATGGTAGACGATGACCACCCGGCCGAAACCGCGAAGCGTGTCGTTGTGCACCACCTTGCCCCAGAACACGGAGCGCACGTCCGAGTTGGCGCCAACGCTCAGGGCGATCCCCCGTACCGGAGGCTTGGCGTTCGGAGCGAACCCCTCGACCACTCGCCCCTGTGCGGGCCATGGCAGGCTTCGCTTGTAGTAGGCGAACCGTTTGGTCTTCTGGGATTGCAACTGGTATTTGATGTCCTCGATAACCGACAGGATGGAGTTGAGTTCGGCTTCCGCGTCACGGCGTTCCTTGCGGATCGATCCGAGCTTGCCGCGCAGTGCGTACTTGTTTTTGAGCAGGGTGTCCTTGTTGCCGTTGATGCGGCCAAGCTGGATTTTCGCTTCCTCTTCCAGAATGCGCTGACGTTCAAGGTTGCGCGTGATGCGGTCGTAGTTGACACGGGCCTCCTCGAATTTGCCTTTTGTCGCGTCGTAGATATCGCTCAACCAGGCAAAGCGGCGGTCCAGCGAAGCCCAGTCCCCGATGCCCTGAAACTTGGCCCGGGTATTCTGCATGTGCACGGGCCACAGGGATTGGAGCAGGCCCCGGAGCTCGCTGTGGATGCGATCCTTTTCCTTCCTGAGGGCAAAATGTTCCTGTCGGGCGGCACGTTCGCTTTCCCGGATGTCGTTCAGTATCCTTTCCTGACTGCGAATTTTCCGCTGCAATGCGGCTATGTTGGATTCGATTCGGTCTATTCGGCGGGTGAGCTGCCCGGCAACGCGGTCGAGCTTGCGGACTTCCTGTTCCTTTCTGTCGGCCTTGACGTGCTCCTTCTGCAACGCCTCGGGAGAGACCTCCTCGGCCGAAGCGGGCCGGGAAAACGCCAGAAGCAGGGCAAGGAAGAGAAAAAGGGTTCGTTTCATGCGTCGTCGAGAAAAGGTTGGAGCGGGCATTGTTCGCAGAGCCCGGCTTTCTTTTTGCACCACTGATTGCCCACGCGTACCAGCAGGGCGTGAAATTCGTTGTACAGTGCCACATCTTCGGGCAGCGCGTCCATGAAAAGGGCCTGAAGTTCTTCGTAGGACACGTTTTCCTGAATCAGGCCATGGCGGTGGGCAATGCGTGCCGTGTAGGCGTCCACAACAAAGACCGGCATATCCAGCGCATACAGCAGAATGGAATCCCCGGTTTCCGGGCCGACCCCGTTGACCGACAGGAGACGTTCCCGAAGCTGGATCGGATCGCTTTCCATCAGCGATTCCAGATCAAAGGCGCATTCCTCGTCAAGAAAGCGCAGCAGGTTGTGAAGGCGTTTGGCCTTCATGTTGTAATAGCCTGCCGGACGAATGATTTCCGCGAGTTCCGGGACGGGCATGGCCAGCAGGTCGGGCCCGTTCAGCAGATTCCTGTCGTGCAGATTGGCCATGGCCCTGGTCACGTTCCGCCAACTGGTGTTCTGGCCGAGAATCGCGCCCACGATCACTTCAAAGCGGGTTTGCGCGGGCCACCAGCCGCTTGGCCCCAGCTCGGAAAGCAGGGTGTCATACATGGCAGTGAGCCGCGCAAACGTGCCCATGCTAGGCCCCCACCTTGCGCCAGATCAGACCGGCCCATTCTCCGTCGATGCGGATTTCCGGCTGGCCGATGCCTCGGCGGGCATAGGTCTGGGCAACCGCGTCCGCCTGTTTTTCCGCAAGGATGCCGGACAGGATCAGGCAGCCGCCGGGCTTCACATGGGGCAGAATGTCTCCGGCCATCTCGATCAGCGGGCCGGACAGGATGTTGGCCACGACCACGTCGTAAAATTCGTTTTCGTCAAGACTGTCCGCACTGGCAACGGCCAGTTCCATGGCGTCGGCCACGTCGTTGGCAGTCAGATTTTCCCGAGCGCATTCAATGGCCTGCGGGTCGATGTCCAGACCGATGCCGGTCAGGCCGAGCTTGCACAGTCCGATGCCCAGAATGCCGGACCCGGTGCCCAGATCCAGAAAGGTCTGGCCCTTGCGAATCAGTCCTTCCCCGGCCAGATCGCCGATGGCGGCGAGACAGACCGAGGTGGTGGGGTGGTGCCCCGTGCCGAACGCCATCTTGGGTTCGATCACGATGTGCATGGTCTCGTCGTCTTCCTCGTCAAGCCAGGGAGGGAGGATGCGGAAACGGTCGCCGCAGTTCACGGGATTGAAGAAGTCCTTCCAGGCCATGGCCCAGTTTTCGGATTCCTGTTCCGAATGGGTCACGCCGCAGTCCGGCCATTGGTTTCGGATTGCTTCGACGACTTCCATGCCGAGCGAGTGGTCTTCCAGAAAGATGGTGAAGCGCATGGAGTCGCCTTCAGGAGTTTCCTCCCAGCCGTGGGGCACCTTGGCCGTGATGAATTCTCCGGCGGCCTCGGCCTGGTCCGCGGGAAGCGTGAACTGAATTTTCAGCAGAGTGGGCATGTGAATCTCTCTTGGGTTCCGTAATTGCATGAAAAGGGCCGGGGAAGATTCCCCGGCCCGGATTTGCTGTTTCGGCGCGGGTCAGATCATGTGATCGATGAATCCGCCCTTGCCCGTATATTGGGAGTTCTGAACCGTTGTCTGGAAATCCTGCTGCTCGCGGGCCGACTTGACCTGCTGCGCCTGAACTTCCTCATCGGGAAGCTGGCGCGCGGGCTCGATTTCCTCGCGCTTGGCCTCATATCGGTTGGGCGCATATTCGCTCAATGGTTCAAGGGCGCTTATGTCGCTCATGCGAACTCCTTGTCCACAAACATAGGTGTTTCCGGGCAAGGGGTCAATGTCCGTGCTTCTGCTATGCTTCCGGTGAGGAAAGCACGTCGTCCAGAGCGGCCATGAAGGCGCGCACGTCGTCCCGCGTGATGGTCAGGGGCGGCACCAGCCTGAGAATGCGGCCCTGGGTCAGGTTGCAGATGAACCGGCGTTCCAGCAGGCCGTTCCACACGGGCTTGCCCTCCACGGACAGCTCGATGCCGAACATGAGGCCCAGACCGCGCACGCCCTGAATCTTGTCGGGGTGCCTTTCCTTGAGCTTCAGGGCCTCGGCCTTGACGAATTCGCCCATTTCGCGGGCGCGTTCGGCCATGTCCTGTTCGTTCATGATGTCCAGCACCTTGGAGGCCACGGCGGAAACAAGGGCGCCGCCGCCGAATGTGGTGGCATGGCTGCCCGGGGCAAAGCCCTTGGCGACTTCGTCCGTTGCCAGAACCGCGCCCATGGGCAGGCCGTTGGCAAGGGCCTTGGCCGAGGTGAATATGTCCGGGGTGATGCCGTAATGCTGGTGCGCCCAGAATTTGCCGGTCCGGCACATGCCGCTCTGCACTTCGTCCACGATCAGGAGCACGCCGTTTTTGCGGCAGATGTCCATGACCGCATTCACATAGGCCGGTTCAAGGGGACGCACGCCGCCTTCGCCCTGAACCATTTCCATCATGATGGCTGCGGTCTGCGGGGTTACTGCCTGTTGCAGCGCCTCGATGTCGTTGAACGGGACCGTGAGGAAGCCCTGCGGCAGCGGTTCGAAGCCGTCCTTGATCAGGCCGGTCTGACCCGTTGCCGTGAGCGTGGACAGGGTCCGGCCGTGAAAGGACCGGGCAAGGGTGATGATCTCGTACCGGTCCTCGTTGCGCACCTTGCGCATGTATCTGCGGGCAAGCTTGATTGCACCTTCGTTGGCCTCGGCGCCGGAGTTGCAGAAGAAAACCTTGTCCGCGCCGCAGGTGGCGACCAGCTTTTCGGCCAGTTCGATCTGCGGAGCCTGGTAGAACAGGTTGCTGGCATGCACCAGTTTCCGGGCCTGTTCCGCCATGACGTCGGCCAGGTCTTCCCGGCTGTGGCCAAGGCTGCAAACGGCTATGCCTGCAAGAAAGTCGATGTATTCGTTGCCGTCCAGATCATAGAGGCGGCAGTCCCTGCCGTGGGAAACGGCCACGGGATACCGGCCGTATGTGGAACAGATGACGGAATTTTCCCTCTTTACCATCTCGTCGAACTTCTGACTCATCGTGAATTGCCTCGGGGTTAATGTTTGCCTGTGGACCCGAAACCTCCGGCGCCACGGTCCGTGCTGTTCAGCTCTTCGGACCTGAGGATGTTCGCCTGGAAGCAGGGCATGAACACCAGTTGGGCGATGCGCTGTCCGCGCGTGATTCGTCGCTTCTCGCCCGAGGTGTTCAGCAGGGACACCTTGATTTCCCCTCGGTAGTCGGGATCGATGACGCCCACGCCCTGACTGACGGTCAGGCCTTCCTTTGTGCCCAGACCGCTGCGGGAATAGAGAAAGCCCGCAATGCCGGGTTCGCGGATTTCAATGGCGATTCCCGCGGGAATCGCTGCTCTTTCGCCCGGGCCGATTTCGATTTCATCGGCATCGATGCAGGCGCGCAGGTCCAGACCGGCGGAATGCTCGGTGGAGTAGCCGAGAGTGTTTTCCTCCCAGACTTCGTGCAGGAACTTAACCTTGACGTCGATCTTCTTCATGTCATCAATCCATGTATCTTGAGTTTCCAGAGGAAGTTGGTTTTCAACCTTATCCGCTTCGCTGTCAATGGCGGCTTGTGTCGAAACGGAAAAACATGAGGCTCCGGAACATCCGGCGGGAGAGGAATGCCTGGTGTCCCGGAGCCCTTCTGCGGGAATGCTGGCGGGTTATCCGATTCCCTCCCAGCAGGTTTGCAGATGCTTCTGCGCCAGTTTTCCGGTCACGAGACTGACTCCCACGGCAAGGCACAGAGACGCGGGCAGGGCAACCACGTTGGGGTCCACCCATTGGAGCAGCCAGAGCCATGAGCCCCTGGCCGCATCCGCCACAAGGGTGTCGCGGCCGATCAACGCCTTGCACAGACCGATGGACGCGGCTTCCTTGAGATGCACGAAGAGCAGCCAGAACATGGACAGGCAGAAGCCGCCGACCATGGAGGCCTTGGCTCCGGCCTTGGTCATGCCCTTCCAGTACAGGCCGAGCACGTATGCGGGCAGGAACGAGGCCGCACACAGACCGAAGAAGAAGGCCGTGGCCCGGGCAATGATGTTGCCGGGCAGGAGCCATGCCCAGACCAGCGTCATGACGACCGTGGCCGTGACTCCGATCTGATTGATCTTCATGGAAGCGCGCTCGTCCCGGGCCGAAAGGTACTGCTCGAAGAAGTCGCGCGCCAGTGATGTGCCACCCACATGATATTGGGAGCTCATGGTGGACATGGCTGCCGCGAACATGGCCACGAGAAACAGGCCCGAGAACCAGCCGGGCATGATCCTGTCAATGTAGATCGGGATGATCCTGTCGAAGTTGCCTTCGGCCATGGCAATGGAGATTTTGCCGAATTCCTTGAAGAATACAGCGTTGGAGAGTGCACCGACGCTGAAGGCCACGCCGGTCATGAGCAGGATGAACACGCCTCCGATGGCCACGGCACGGTTCAGTTCCCGGTCGGACGGCACGGTCATGTACCGGATGGCAAGCTGGGGCTGGGCCAATACGCCGATGCCCACGCCATATATAATGGTAGTGTAGATGGTCAGCCCGATGGGCGAGTTTGCCCGTGGTCCCTCGGTCCAGCTCGTGTTGCCGCCCAGTCTGAGTTTTTCCGGCATGAGTGCGGCCATGTCCGTCAATGTCTGGTGTGCTTCGGTCACGCCGCCGAGCATGGTGTAGGTGGAAACGAGCAGGATGACCATCATGGCCGCCATGATGGTTCCCTGAAACGAGTCCGTGTACATTACGGCCTTGAGGCCGCCCATGACCACGTACATGGCCACGATGCCGGTGACCACGATGAGCCATGAGCCGTAGGACACTGCCGGGATCGCCACTTCCAGCATGCGGCAGATGCCGATGAGCACGGCTGCGGCGTATACCGGGATGAACAGGAAGATGACGATGCCGGAAAACTGCTGGATGAAGCGCGAGGAATAGCGTTTGCCGAGCAGTTCGGGGAAGGTGTGGCTGTTCAGGGCGAGTCCCATGCGTCGAGTGCGTTTGCCGAAAAAGACCATGGCGATGAACACGCCGACAAAGATGGTGAGAAAGGTCAGCCAGAGCAGGGAAAAGCCGAACAGTCCGGCCACGCCGCCGAATCCGATGATGGCCGAGGTGGACACGAATGTCGCGCCGTAGCTCATGGCCATGATGAACGGATTCATTTCCCGGCCTGCCAGCATGTAGTCCGTGGACTGCCGGGTTTGACGCCATGCCTTGTAGCCGAGATGGAATATGACGCCAAGGTAGAGGAGAATGCCGATGACTTTACCTGTCATGATCAGCCTCCGCGTTTGCTCGGGCCGGTTTCATTTCTGCCCGAATTGTTCCAGTTCCTGATTCCGTAGGCGACGCAGAGTGCCGTCGCTGCCAGACACAGCCAGAATGCCGTGGCTATCTCCACGCTTTCGAATCCCATCATGTTTTTGCTCCTTCCCTGTTGCGGGGCAGGCGTCCGGACGGCAAAAGGAAAGGGCCGCCGGCGTGATGCCTGCGGCCCTTTGGTTGTTACTGTGTTGTTTTTTCAGCGAATACCAACCATCCCCCGGCCACAGGCGTGGGTAAAACGGAAAAAACGGAAAAAGAAATAATTGGCCGTACAGGCCTGACAGGTGGTATTCATAAGACAGTCACTAGGGTGGAGGCCGGGAAAAGTCAAGTTTTGGCAAAAAAGAGGTGCGCAAAACATTTTTTCCGGGCTGAAAAGATTATAAAACGAAAATACGTTCTGGATGCCCTGTGTTTCCATTCCATGGATACTCTTGGGTATTTTGATGTAACCAGTTTGAAACACAGTATTTATAGCATGAATGCGAAGGAGGAATAATGCGAAAAAGCTTGATTGAAAGCATTTTGACAATATTTTTTGAGAAAATAAAATATTTTAAAACAAGCTGTTAACAGAGTTGTTGACATTTTGACGTGCAATATGGTTTTCTGTTTTCTCCTGTTAAATACAAGATTTTCCTTTTTTGTGAAAATCAATAGGTGTCGTTTGGGTCGTCAAAAAGAGTGATGACTTTTTTGGCAAACCTAAAGAAAAGAGGATACACGCCTTGCTGTTCCAGCCCATCAACAAGAACTATCACGAGTTTCACATTGATCGTGACAAGGACCTGTGCATCAACTGCAAGGTCTGCGTGCGTCAATGTTCCTACGAGGCCCATTACTGGGACGAGGCTCGGCAAAGGGTCATGCACGACAATTCCAAGTGCGTGGGATGTCACCGCTGCGAGGCCCTGTGCCCCACGGCTGCGTTGCACATCCGGACCAAGCCGTCCGAGTTCCGGCCCAATCAGAACTGGAAGCCGCATTTCATCCAGAACGTGTACAAGCAGGCCGACACGGGCGGCGTGCTGCTCGCGGGCATGGGATCGCCGGTGGACATCCCCGTCTACTGGGACAAGCTGCTGCTGGATGCAAGCCAGGTCACGAATCCGTCCATCGACCCGCTGCGCGAGCCCATGGAGCTGAAGACCTTTCTCGGCGCCAAGCCCAAACGGCTGGAGATCGTGGTCAAGAAGGGCAGGCCCGAACTGGTCACGAAGCTGACCCCGCAGATAGAGCTCAAGTATCCCATCATGTTCTCGGCCATGAGCTTCGGGTCCATCAATTTCAACCTGCATCGCGCCATGGCCCGGGCCGCTTCCGAACTCGGCATCATGTACAACACGGGCGAGGGCGGTCTGCACAAATCCCTGTACAAGTACGGGAAGAATACCATCGTGCAGGTGGCTTCGGGCAGGTTCGGCGTGCATCTCGACTACCTGAACGCGGGTGGCGGCATCGAGATCAAGGTCGGGCAGGGAGCCAAACCGGGCATCGGTGGCCATCTGCCGGGCGAGAAGATCAACGACATGGTTTCGGAAACCCGTATGGTGCCCATTGGCTCCGATGCGATTTCCCCGGCTCCGCATCACGACATCTATTCCATCGAGGACCTGCTTCAGCTCATCTATGCGCTCAAGGAGGCCTCGGAATACCGCGTGCCCGTGTCCGTGAAGATCGCGGCTGTGCACAACGTGGCCGCCATTGCCTCGGGCATTGCCCGGGCCGGGGCAGACATCATTGCCATCGACGGCATGCGTGGCGGAACCGGCGCGGCTCCGGCCATGATCCGCGACAACGTGGGCATTCCCATTGAACTGGCCATTGCTTCGGTCGACCAGCGTCTGCGTGACGAGGGCATCCGGCATCAGGCCAGCATCGTGGCTGCGGGCGGCATCCGCTGTTCCGCGGACGCGACCAAGGCCATAGCTCTGGGCGCGGACGCCGTGTACATCGGTACTGCCGCGCTGCTGGCTGTGGGCTGCACCCTGTGCGGCCGCTGCTACACGGGCAAGTGTCCGTGGGGAATCGCCACCAATGATCCCCGGCTCGCCAAGCGTCAGAACCCGGACATCGCGGCCAAGAAGATGGCCAATCTGGTCCGGGCATGGGGTCACGAGATCGAGGAAATGCTTGGCGGCATGGGCCTGAACTCCATCGAGAGCCTGCGCGGCAACCGCGACAAGCTGCGGGCTGTCGGACTTTCCGACACGGAAATGGATATCCTCGGCGTGAAGCATGCCGGGCGGTAGACGGAGGACGATATGAAGAGAGTCTACCCGGACAAGGATTACTGCATCGGCTGTCACCTTTGCGAACTGGCGTGCCTGACCGCACATTCCGAAAGCAAGGATCTGATCATTGCCTATACCGAGGAGCGCGCCCGCGACGGACTGTCGCCCTGCAAGCGCGTGTTCGAAAAGGGCACGGTGAGCGTGGCCATCAGCTGCCGTCATTGTGACGAGCCTTCCTGTGTTGCGGCCTGCATCTCCGGCGGCCTGCAAAAGGATCCGGAGACCGGACGCACGGTCTACAACCGCGACAAGTGCGTGGGCTGCTGGTCCTGCCTCATGGCGTGCCCGTACGGCGCGATTCGCAGACATCCCACGGAAAACAGGATCGTCAAGTGCGACCTGTGCGCGGACAGGGAGGAAGGCCCGGCCTGCGTGGCCGCCTGTCCCAATCAGGCCCTGAAATTCGAGGAACGGTAACTGCTGGTTCGCCATCCCACAAAGCCGAGGTCTTCAATGAAATACGTCATCATCGGTAACGGCATCGCCTCCATCGGGGCCATCGAGGGCATCCGCAGGGTGGACAGGGAGAATGAAATCCTTGTCATCGGCGCGGAAAAATCCCCGGCATATGGCCGTCCCCTGATTTCCTACCTGCTGGCCGGAAAGATCGGCCCGGACCGTCTGGCCCTGCGTCCGGCGGAATTCTATGACAAATGCAACGTGACCCTGAAACTGGGAACAAAGGTATCGGGCATTGATACGAAGGCCCGTACCGTAACCACGGATTCCGGCGAGGTCATTGCCTACGAGAATCTGCTTGTTGCCACGGGGGGCAATCCGTTCACTCCGCCCATTCCCGGTTCGGACGGTCCCGGCGTGTACAACTTCACCAATCTGGAACATGCTCAGACCCTGATTGCCAAGGCCAGGGACATGAAGCGCGCCGTGGTCATCGGTGGCGGGCTCATCGGTCTCAAGGCCGGGGAATCCCTGTTTGACAGGGGAGTGGACGTGACCATTCTCGAACTGTCGGACCGCATCCTCAGTCTTGCCTTTGACGAGAATGCCGCAGCTCTTGCGGGCGGTCGTCTGGAGGAGGTCGGCCTCAATGTTCGATGCGGAGTGACGGCCAAGGAGATTCAGCGCGATGCTGACGGCAACGTGGTCGGCGTGCATCTGACCGATGGCAGCTTTCTCCAGACCGGAGTCGTGGTCATCGCCATCGGCGTGGTGCCCAACTACGACCTTGCCCGGGATGCGGGCATTGCCGTGGATCGGGGCATCAAGGTGGACGAGCACATGCGCGCCAGCGCGGAAAACGTGTATGCTGCCGGAGACGTGGCTCAGGCGCGCGATCTGCTGTTCGGCGACGACCGGGTGATCCCCATCTGGACCAACGCCTACAATCAGGGCTTTTGCGCGGGCAAGAACATGGCGGGCGAACCCACGGAATTTTCGGGCAGTCTGGCCATGAATTCCATCAGCTTCTACGGTCTGCCCACCATTTCCGTGGGCAATGTGAATCCGCCCGAGGGGGACGAATCCTACGAGGTTTCCGTTTTTCTGGACGAGAAAAAGAGGAGCTACCGCAAATTGGTGTTCAAGGATGAGCATCTCGTGGGCTACGTGCTGGTCGGGGATATCGACATGGCGGGCATGTACACCGCGTTCGTCAAGTTCCAGATGGCCGTGCCCGAGGAGGCCAAGCGTCAGCTTCTGGCCGGGGAACCGGACGTGCTGCTGTGGCCCGAGGATTTTTTTGATCAGACCTGGAATCCCGAAGTCCGGGATTAGAGAGCGAGGATACAATGAAAGCGCCTGCAAGGTACTACGACTTTGAAAAGGATATTTCGGGTTGCGGAATATTCGGCGTCATCCACAGGAAGCGCGGGCTGATTTCCGGAGACATGCCCATTTCGGCCATGGCCTGCATGCATGATCGGGGCAACGGCCTTGGCGGCGGGTTCGCGGCCTACGGCATCTACCCGGATTTCGCGGACAAGTACTGCCTGCACATCATGTGCGATGACAAGAACGCCGTGGAAGGCTCCGAGCGCATGATCCGGGAGTTTCTGGACCTGCACGAGTACGAGCCGATTCCCACCCGCAAGACGCTGGCCATCACGAATCCGCCCATCGTGAACCGCTATTTCGTGAGCGTGCCGGAACGGCCCGTGGGGGAATTCGCGGAGCTGCCCGAGGAAGACTACATGGTTGCCGTGGTCATGAAGATCAACACCCATGTGCCGGGCGCGTTCGTGTTTTCCAGCGGCAAGAACATGGGGGCATTCAAGGGCGTGGGCTTTCCCGAGGATATCGCGGACTTCTTTCGTCTGGACGAGTACAAGGCATACATCTGGACCGGACACAACCGGTTTCCCACCAATACGCCCGGCTGGTGGGGCGGGGCGCATCCCTTCACCATCCTGAACTGGTCCATCGTGCACAACGGCGAGATTTCCTCCTACGGCATCAACCGTCGCTATCTGTGCGAGCATGACTATCTCTGCACGCTCATGACCGATACCGAGGTCGTGGCCTACGAACTGGACCTGCTCATCCGCAAGCACGGTCTGAGCTGGGACATGGCTGCCAAGGTCTTTGCCCCGCCGTTCTGGGACGAGATCGAACGCATGCCGGAAAGGGAGCGTGAATTGTACACGGCTCTGCGCGCCACCTACGGTCCGGCCATGCTCAACGGTCCGTTCGCCATTCTGGTTGCGGACAACAACCGGCTCATGGGGCTGAACGACAGGATCAAGCTTCGGCCTCTGCTGGTGGCGGAAAAGGACGACATGGTGTTCATGTCCAGCGAGGAATCCGCAGTGCGCGACGTGTGTCCTGATCTGGACCGGGTATGGATGCCCAAGGCTGGCGAACCAGTTATCGTGGATATCGAGGAGTAGGGAATGCCGAGCAGGAGAAAACAGCGGACCTTGAGCGCCGGGCGCACCTATTACAAGCAGTTCAACGAGCAAATCCGGGAGCTTGCCCGAGACGGCGTGACGGATTTCATTCTCAAGGACGTGAACGGGCAGCGGTATATTGCCACGGCCATGGACGGGGATTTCCGTTTCGACGTGTACGGAGTTCCGGGACAGGATCTTGGCGCATTCATGCGTGGCCCGCATGTGCGGGTGAACAACAACGCTCAGGACGGCGTTGGCAACACCATGGACGACGGCAGGATCGTGGTGGATGGTCTGGCCGGGGACGTGCTTGGTTATGCCATGCGTGGCGGCCGGATATACGTCAAGGGCGATGTCGGCTATCGTGTCGGAATTCATATGAAAGCCTACATGGATCAGAACCCGGTCATCGTGGTCGGGGGCAAGGCCGGGGATTTCCTCGGCGAATATATGGCTGGTGGAATTATTTTGCTTCTGGGGATGTTTTCTGGTAAGCCTGATGCGCCTGTTGCGGGACGAAGTCTTGGCACGGGCATGCACGGTGGCGTGATCTACGTGCGGGGCGAAGTGCCCGAGCAGCAGCTCGGTCCCGGCCTGCACGCTCAACCCGTGGATTCCGAGGATCTGAAGGTCATCGAATCGCTGGTTGCGGATTTCGCCAAGGAGTTGAAGCTGGACACCAAGGAAATTTTGAGCGAAAACTTCGTCAAAATTCGCCCGTTTTCGCATCGGCCGTACGGAAATCTGTACGTTCCAGCGTAAGAGAAGCCGACGGCAAAACAACCATATCCCCGTGGAGGAAGTATGTTATTCGAATCGGTCGCCTATGCCATGGGAGCCGCTCCCAATGGCGCTCAGGCCCAGGGTCCCGCCGGCATGTTTCAGGCTTTTCTGCCTCTGATCCTGCTGTTCGCGATTTTCTATTTTCTGCTCATCCGCCCGCAGCAGAAGAAGCAGAAGCAGCATCGCGCCATGCTCGACAGCCTGAAGAAGGGTGACAAGGTCTGGACCAATGGCGGCATCCTCGGCACCATTTCCGATATCGACGGTGACAATATGACCGTGGAAATCGCTCAGGGCGTCAATGTGGTCATCAAACGTGGTTTCGTTGCCGATCTGGACCGTCAGAATGACAACAAAAAGGACAAGTAGCAGGCTGTACGGCCTGGTATAAGGGCTTGTATGCGGACCGGACCACGATTTTCGTGGCCCGGTCCGCCTTGTGTTTGGCTGTTATGCCTTCACACATCGCAACCCGTTCGCATTATAGGGAGTTTTCATGCAGAGTCTGCGTTGGAGAATCATCGTCACCCTCCTGGTCCTGGTCCTCGGGCTGGCGTACATGCTGCCCTCGATACCGGGCATCCAGGGAACCTCGCTCGCCAAGTTGCTGCCCGGCGACGCGATCAACCTGGGGCTCGATCTCAAGGGCGGCATCCATTTGACCCTCGGGGTCGACATGGATACGGCCATGAAGAACAATCTCGCCCGCCTCGGGGACGACCTCAAGGCCTCGGCTGCTGAAGAGCAGGTTTTCGTGCTTCGCCCCAGAGTCCTGGGCGAAGACAAGATTCGGGTTGTTCTGCTCAAGGGCGAGCAGAAGGACAAGTTCAAGGGTATCCTCAAGCAGTTTGATTCGCTGAGTGTGGATGCCACGGAGCCCGGGGAAAACGGCAAGGTCGAATACATCCTTTCCCTGACTCCGCAGTACAGGAAGTATCTGACCAAGCTGACTCTGGATCAGGCCGTCAAGACCATCCGCAACCGCATTGACCAGTTCGGCGTTGCCGAGCCGGACATTCGCAAGCAGGCCGGCAATCGCATTCAGGTGCAGTTGCCCGGTCTTCAGGACCCGGAGCGCGCCATCAAGATCATTGGTCGCACCGCGCATCTGGAATTCAAGATGGTGGATGAAGGCGCGGATGTGGAGACGGCCAAGAAAGGGGCTGTTGCCCCGGGTCGCGAACTGACCGTGTTGCTGCATCGCAAGCCTGACGGGTCCTACACCGAGACGCCCATCGTCCTGAAAAAGGACGCCGTGCTCACCGGTGAGTACATCAAGGATGCCCAGGTGCGGTTCGATCAGTTCAATACTCCGTACGTCGCCCTGAATTTCAACACTCGCGGGGGCACCATTTTTGCGCGCCTGACCGGCGAGAACGTGAACAAGCGCATGGCCATCGTACTGGATGGCAAGGTGTATTCCGCTCCCGTCATTCAGGAGAAGATTGCGGGCGGCCGCGCCAGCATCACCGGCTCCTTCGACAAGGAAGAGGCCACTGATCTGGCCATCGTGCTGCGCGCCGGTTCCCTGCCTGCGCCCATCGACATTCTGGAACAGCGCACCGTGGGGCCGTCCCTTGGTCAGGAGTCCATCGACAAGGGTGTGACTTCCGCCGTGATCGGTCTGGCTCTGGTGCTGGTCTTCATGGGCATCTACTACGGCATTGGCGGCCTGGTCGCGGATATCGTGCTGGTCCTGAACATCATGCTCATCATGGCCGGTCTGGCCGCGTTCGGCGCGACCCTGACCCTGCCGGGCATCGCAGGCATCATTCTGACGATCGGCATGGCCGTGGACGCCAACGTCATCATCTTCGAGCGCATTCGCGAGGAATTGCGACGTGGGCTGACTGCGGGCGCTGCGGTTACCGAAGGATATGGCAGGGCGACTTTGACCATTCTGGACGCCAACGTGACCACCATCATCGCGGCCATCATTCTGTATCAGTTCGGCACCGGCCCGGTGCGCGGCTTTGCCGTCACCCTGACTCTGGGTATTCTGACGTCGATGTTCACGGCCATCTTCGTGTCGCGCATCATGTTCGATCTGTACACCAGAAACCGCGCCGACCGCGCCAAGCTGAACATTTAGGGGGAAGTTCCTATGGGACTGCAAATAATCAAGCCTGATACCCATATCGATTTCATCGGTTTCAGGAAAATCGCCTTCATCATTTCCGCGATCGTGATTCTGGCCGGAATCGGGTCGCTGCTCGCCAAGGGCGGCCCCAAGTACGGCATCGACTTTGCGGGCGGCATGATCGTGCAGATCAAGCTGGACAAGGCAACCGATGTTACCGACCTCAAGGGGGCCATGAAGGAACTGAACCTTCCCGGCCTGACCGTCCAGACTTTGGGCCTTGAGGATGACCATGAATACATGATCCGTACCTCCTCTTCGGACATTTCGTCCCAGGCGGTGCGTGACGGCATTGACCGGAGCCTCGCCGCCAACCTCAAGGATCGGACTTTCGAGATTCAGCGTCTGGAAATGGTCGGCCCCAAGGTGGGAGCGGATCTTCGCGCCAAGGCGCTTGAAGCGCTGTTCTATGCCGTGCTGCTCATCGCCGTTTACATCTCCGGTCGTTTCGAGCAGCGCTGGACCGCAGCCGGAATCATGGCAGCGGCCCTTGCAGGTGGCATCTACGGCATCGGCCTGACCGGGTTGGACATGGGGTGGCTCATCATCTCCGCTCTGGTCCTCACTCTGGGCCTGTGCTGGTACCTGAAGCTCAATTATGCGCTGGGCGCGGTGGTCGCCCTGATCCACGACGTGATCATCACCGTGGGCATCTTTTCCATTCTCGGAAAGGAATTCGACCTGACCATCATTGCCGCTTTGCTGACCATTGTGGGTTATTCGCTGAACGATACCATCATCGTGTTCGACCGCATCCGCGAAAACAATATCGCGGCCAAGAGCGGAACCTACTTCGGCGACACCATCAACAAGAGTGTCAACCAGACCCTGTCCCGTACACTCATGACCTCGATCACCACTCTTCTCGTGGTGTTCTGCCTGTTCGTGCTGGGCGGTGGCGTCATCCATGACTTTGCCTTGGCTCTGCTCATCGGCATCGTGGTGGGTACCTATTCCTCCGTCTTTGTGGCCAGCCCGATTCTGCTCGGGTTCGGTCCCGGCTCCCATGTCGGCGAAGGAGAGGTTGAAGCCGCATAGCTTCGAAATCTGCATTCAAAAAAAAAGGGAAGGATCAAAAATCCTTCCCCTTTTTTTTGTGTCCAATCGGCGTTTGCTACTCGGAAAAGAGGTTGGATTTTCCGAATCGTCAACACCGCCCAGAGGCTGTTGGTGTATGGAGGTCGCATCTTCAAGGAAAAGGCCCGGCCGGATGATTTCCGGTCGGGCCTTGCATGTTCTTGCAAATGCGAAGCTTAGGCGAGCTGGCTGATCAGGTAGTCCTTGATCTCGTTGATGGACTGTTCGCCGTCGAGCTGGATGTATTTGAAGCCGCCATCCTTCATGTTCTTGTAGAAGTTGCAGGCAGCCATGGTGCCGGTGGTTTCATCGTAGTAGATGTTGTGGCGCTTGTTGATGGCTTCCTCGTCCTGATCGTCGTCGCGAGCGGACAGGGCACCGCCACAGACACGGCACTTGTCACCGTCGGGAGCGATGGCCGGGATGCCGATGTTGTTGGGGTGGTTGGCGTTGTTTTCGCACAGGCGGCGACCCATGATGCGGGCCTTGGCGATCTCGCGGGGCAACTTGATTTCGATCACGTAGTCCAGCTTCACGCCGTCCTTCTGCAGGGCTTCCCAGAGCTTTTCGCCCTGGACCAGGGAACGGGGAAAGCCGTCGAGCAGCCAGCCGTTGGTGGAGCCGGAGAGCACGTCGAGAACCATGGGAATGGTGATGTCGTCAGGAACGAGTTCGCCCTTGTTGATGTATTCCTTGGCCTTCAGACCGAGTTCGGTTCCGCCGCCAATGTGTTTGCGGAAGATGGCACCGGATTCGATGTGGTCCAGGGAATACTTGTCTTTGACCAGGTTGCCCTGGGTGCCTTTACCGGAGCCGTTGGGGCCGAAAATCAGAATATTCATGAATCTCCTCCTAACATTGTGCAAAAGATCACATGCTATTATCCCGGCTCAAGCCGGAAGTCAATGGGTGTGCCGGAAAACCACGCCTTTGCGTGCAATTCTGGCGGTTTTTTTCCCGGGAAATTGAAACATTGCGCCAGTTCTTTTCTCCAGCCATGCCTGATCCAGACGAAACAGGGTGTCTGCAAGGGCCTGTCCCGGCCCTAGATGGTCCAGCCCGGCCTTGTACAGCCGCAGGCGAAGCGCCTTGTGCGCCTTGTTCAGGGTTTCGGCTGGGATAAGCTCTTCGCGTATTTCACAAGCCGTGGTCCAGTAGTCCTCGTCAATACGCCCCACGCGCCAGAGTCGGGCCACGGATTCCGGGAAATTCGGATTTTCTCGCAGGAACAGAGGGAGAATCTCGTGGCGTATCCGGTTGCGGGTGCAGTCCGTATCCGCGTTGGTCGCGTCCTCGCGCCACTGAATGGACAGGGCTTCGAGGAATGCCTGCAATCTGGCCTTGGGCGTGAGCAGGAAGGGGCGGACAAGGTGGCGATCATTGTCGATTCCGGGCATGCCCGCCAACCCGGGCCAGCCGGTGCCGCGCGAAAGGCGCATGAGCATGTCTTCGCACAGGTCGTCGAGATGGTGGCCGAGAAATATTGCGTCCGCCTTTGCGGCGATTCGGGTTTCCTCCAGAAAGGCATAGCGGGCCAAGCGGCCCGCTTCCTCAAGCCCGACGCCCTGTTCCCGGGCCAGAGCCGGGATGTCCCGTCTGATCTTGGTGAAGCGGATGTTCGCATCCTTGCAGAATTGTTCTGCCCATGCCGCATCCTCGCCGGACTCCGGCCGGATGGCGTGGTCGAGATGCGCGGCAGTCAGCACGGCATTGTTTTTTGCGCAGAGGTACTTGAGAACCAGCAGCAGGGCCGTGGAGTCGATGCCTCCGGAAAACGCGACGACAACGGAACGCCCCTGAAGGTCGTATCCGAGTTCGTCGTGAAGAAAGTTTTCGGTATGGAGGCAGAAATGCGCCCATTTCGGAGGCAGGTCCTGCAGTCTGGCAGGGGGGATTCCTGACGCAGGAGACATGATCAGACGGCCACGTCGAGATCCTTGATGAAGGCATCAAGGTAGTCGATCATGTGGTTTCTCTGTTCGGAAGAGGCATAGGCCACACAGGAACAGCGAAGGCGATTGCGGCCGCGTACCAGCAGTTCCATCTTGAGCATGTTTCCGGAAATGTCGGGGACGGCTTCCACGGCCAGAAAATACGGACCGCAGTCGTTCAGATGCGCAGTCTGTTCCTCGGAAAGCAGGTTTTCCGGCATGGGCAGATAGTAGATGTCCTCGATGGGGCCCTTGAATCCCGCGGCATCGAATGCGGCGCGGATTTTTTCGAAATCGTTGTCGTAGAGGTCTTCGATGAGGTAGGTGCGCATTACTGTTCCTTTTTGGTGGCGTCGATGAAATGTTCGATTTCGTCCGAAGTGCAGACCCCGGGCTTGCGGTTCATGTGGGCGCTTTCGGGAATGATTTCATCATCCAGATTGAACATGCGTCTGGCCAGATCGATGAATCGTTCGGCAGCGCCTTCTTCCTGAGTGCGGCGTTTGAGAAAACAGATGGGCTCGTGCAACACCTTGTGCCCCACGGACAGGACCAGCGTTTCCAGAGCCTTGCGTGTGGCTTCGTCCACCGGGCCGATTCTCTTGAGGGTCTTGGCGAGTTCGCGATGCGCCACTTCCTCGGCATTGTCCACAAGGCCCACGATGGTGGGTTGCAGGGTCAGGGAGTTCAGCCAGTTGCCGAATGTCGCGGTTTCCGCTTCCACCACGGACATGGCCTTGTCCGCTTCGCCCTGACGTTGGGCCATGTTTTCCTCCACCACTTCCTTGAGGTCGTCGATGTCGTAGAGGTAGACGTTGTCCAGATTGTTCACGTCCGGGTCGATGTCGCGCGGCACGGCGATGTCGATGAAGAACATGGGCTTGTTCTTGCGCTTCTTGAGCACGGCCTTCACGTCCCTGGCGCGGATGACGGCAGTGGGCGATCCCGTGGAGCTGATCACGATATCCACTTCGTGCAGCCGATCCGGCATGTGTTCGATCTGGATCGGCTCGCCGTTCATGCTTTCGGCAAGGTCCTTGGCTCGGGACAGGGTGCGGTTGGCGATGATGATGTCCTGCACGCCGTTGGAAAGCAGATGCGTGGCCGCCAGTTCCGCCATTTCCCCGGCACCCACAAGCATGGCTCTGGTGCCGTGCAGGTCGCCGAAAATCTTGCGCGCCAGTTCCACGGCAGCAAAGCTGATGGAAACCGCGCTGGATGCGATGGCGGTTTCCGTGCGTACGCGTTTGGCAACGGAAAAGGATTTGTGCAGCAGGCGATTGACGATGGTTCTGGCCGTGCCACGATCCACAGCGTTGCGGTAGGCGTCCTTGAGCTGGCCCAGAATCTGGGGCTCGCCCATGACCATGGAGTCCAGACTGGACGCCACGGCGAACAGGTGACGCACCGCGTCGAGTCCCTGATACTGGTAGATGTTGTCCGCCAGCACTTCGGGCGATCCCTTGCAGGCCGATGCCCAGTACTGGAGCAGGCTGTCCAGAACCTCGCGTTCGGTTGCTCCCGAGGATACCGCCACGATCTCCACCCGGTTGCAGGTGGAGAGGGCCATACATTCCCGCACCGGACAGTGGGCCACGAGACCCTGTTCGAAATTCTCCACGTCGGTCAGGGCGAATTTTTCGCGAACCTCGACTCCCGCGGTCTTGTGGTTGAGTCCTATGAGAAAGATTTTCTGGTTCATGGCTTACGACCGGAACATGATTGCATGGTGGATAAGGGAAATGGCCAGGCCAATGAAGACCCAGACCGCTGCAATGGCGGGCTTGCGACCGCGCCATCCCAGCACCAGCCGCTGGTGGAACAGGAACGCGAACACGAACCAGACCGCCAGGGAAGAAAGATTCATGATGTCCCAGGAAAACTGCTTGCCCGGGGAAATCCAGTACCAGACATAGGAGGAGAAAAGGCCCAGCGTGTACAGTGGAAATCCCAGAAGCACGGCCCAGCGGTTGACCCTGTCGAACATGTTCAGGGATGGGGTGTCCTTGCCCAGACTGGCCAGCCCGGCCTTGGTCTTGATTTTCCTGTTGTAGTGGATGAAGGCCAGTCCCGCGCCGAAGGCCATGGTCATCATGCCCATGGTCACCACCAGCGTGCCGATGTGCAGGCCGAAGAAGAGCAGGGTCAGTTCCCGTGGCATGGAAACCTTGATGCCGCCCAGCGCCATGGACCCGGCAAAGAGCAGCAGGGCCAGCGGCAGGGCGGTCAGGGCCAGAAATTCCAGCCGCAGCTTCCACCAGAGAAAGAAGTAGATCAGCAGCACGCACCAGGCAAGGGTGCTGAAGTAGAAGTTGCCGCCCTGAAGCACGGACACATCCTGGATCAGGAGCGCGGCAATGTCGGCGGTATGCAGGGCGAATCCGCCCACGGCCAGATACATGGAGATGCGCTTGAGCCTGTCGTTGCGGGTGGTGAGTCCGGTCAGGAACAGGAGCGCGCCCATGAAATAGAAGGCGATGATCACGAGTTGAGTCAGTTCAAACAAGCCCATCCAAAAGCTCCGGAATGTTGGCGTGCAACGGTTCGGGCAGGGTTTCCTTCAATATGTCCCCGGCCGCGTTCATGTCGCGGGTTCGGAATGCTTCGAGCAGGCCGGAACTTACCAGGGAACGGAACACGGCTGTGTTGTCCCGGGTCGGCATGCCCATGCCCAGAAGCAGGGGACGAATCCGGCCCATGGTCGTGAGCAGGATTGCGTATTCGTCGCCGAAGCTGTGCTGTAAATCCTTGCGTATCCGTTTGGCAAGTGCCGGGCTGCGTCCGGCCGTGGAAATGGCCACGGTCAGGTCCCCGCGCTTGACCGTGGCGGGCACGATGAAGCTGCACTTTTCGGGCTGGTCCACGATGTTGCACAGAATGCCGCGCTCGGCGCACAGATTGCTGATGCGCCAGTTCACGTCTTCGCTGGAAGTGCAGGCAATGACCAGAAATTTGCCGTCCAGATCGCTGTCCCGGAATTCGCGGCAATGAAAGTCCACGTGCTTCAGGTCGAGAATGGACTGCATTTCCGGGTCGGCTTCCCGTGTCTCGATGATGGTCACATGTCCGGCCCCGGAATCGATCAGGGACTGGATTTTCCTTTTCCCGACCTCTCCGGCCCCGACCACGAGGCAAGCCCTGTTTTCCAGATTCACGAAAATGGGGTAATAACGCATTGCGGCATGGTACCTTATGCCTTGGCGCATGTAAAATCTGAAAATGCTCGTTTCTTGCATAATTCGACCGGATTGGGCAAAAAAGCGACAGGGCGGCACAAAAAGAAAATGAAACACTATCTCGTCATGCAACTCGCCAGATTCGGCGATCTGATCCAGAGCAAGCGGCTTGTGGCAACGCTCATGCGGCGCGATACCGCCGTGGTGCATCTTTGCGTTGACAATTCATTGAAATCACTGGCGGAAATTGTTTACCCGGAAGCTGTTGTCCATGCCGTGGCTGCTCATGGCACAGGCGTGAAACCAGCCGAAATCGTGCGCACTCTTCTGCTTGGAAATCTTCCGGCATTTGCCGAATTGCGACAAATCGAATTTTCCGAGGTGTTCAACCTCAACTTTTCTCCGCTCAATTTTCGGCTGGCTGCCCTGTTCGACCCGGAAATCGTTCACGGATACAAGTGGCGCAATGGGCAGGATTTGGTGGACACGTGGCCGTCCATGGCCATGCGTTGGTCTCGCAACCGGCGGATCGGGCTGAATCTGGTGGATTTCTGGGCCGGATATTGTCGGGACATGATTCCCGCGGCCCAGGTCAATCCTGAAGCAACCCCGAAAGGCGGAGGCATTGGTGTGGTGCTGGCCGGGCGTGAATCCCGGCGTTCCCTGCCACCCGAAGTGCTGGCGAGGATCACGGCAACGCTGGCTGCCCGAGACCATGCCCCACAGGTCGTGCTGCTGGGCGGGCAGTCCGAACGTGCCACAGGCAGGGCAATGATGCGGGAACTGCCGCCACGGGTTCAGGCCGTGACAAGAAATCTGGCCGGGCAGACTGATTGGACCGGGCTTGTCGAGGTCGTGGGAAGTCTGGACATGGTGATTACTCCGGACACGGGTACCATGCATCTTGCCGCGCATCTGGGGACGCCGGTACTCGCGTTCTTTCTGTCCTCGGCATGGTGTTTCGAGACCGGACCGTACGGGATGGGGCATACCGTGTATCAGGCGCAGGCTCCCTGTCTACCGTGTCTGGAAACCGTACCGTGCGAATACGGAGTGAAATGTCTGTCCTGTTTCGATGATCCCGGCTTTCCGCGTTTTCTGACCACGGGAAAAGCGGAGCATTGCCCGGACGGACTCACGGCATTCCACTCCGGATTCGATGATTTGGGCATGGATTTTACCCCTTTTGCCGGAACGGATTCCGAACGGAAGACACGGCAGGCATTCCGGAAGTTTCTGGCTGACTATCTGGGACAGAAATGGCAGGCGGGTGGGCAGGAACCCTTTTCCGGGGCGGAACGGATTTTTCAGGCACGGGATTGGATGGGCGAGGCCGAGGCCAACGGGTATCGGTTTACGGCCGACTAGAAACGGACCAGACATCAGGCACAAGGTTGATCATGACGGATTCACGTTTGCAAGGATTGAAGATTCTCGTTGTCCTGCCTTTGTATGGCGGTTCCCTGCCCGTGGGGCGGTTTGCTGCGGATGCATTGCGTCAGTCCGGGCATTTTGTCGAAGTGTTCGAGGCCCCGGAGTTTCTGGACTCGTACAATTCGCTCAGGAACCTCAAGGTTACCACAGATCGATTGGAATATTTGCAGAATTCCTATCTGAATGTGGTCAGTCAGGCTGTGTTGGCCAAGGTGGAAACCTTTGAGCCGGACATGGTGCTGGCCATGGCGCAGGCACCGTTGACGCATCAGGCGCTCAAGCGGCTTCGGCGCGACAAGGTGGTCACGGCCATGTGGTTTGTGGAGGATTACCGGCTTTTCACCTACTGGAAATCCTACGCGCCTTTTTACGATCTTTTCGCAGTCATTCAGAAGGGCGAATTTTTCGAGGAACTTGCTGCCATTGGGCAGCCCAATGCCCTGTATCTTCCTCTTGCCATGCAGCCCGACGTGCACAAGCCATTGGAACTGACATCCGTTGAAAAGCGGAAGTTCGGTTCGGCGTTGTCCTTCATGGGCGCGGGATATCCCAATCGGCGCATCGCGTTTCGGGAACTGGCGCACAGGGATTTCAGGATATGGGGCACGGAGTGGGAGGGCGATCACGTACTGGAACCTCTGGTGCAGATGAAGGGTGCGCGTGTCTCTTCCGAGGATTGCGTCAGGATTTTCAACGCCACGGCCATCAATCTGAACCTGCATTCAAGCATTCAGGCCGACCAGTTGGTTTCGTTCGGGGATTTCGTGAATCCTCGGACCTTTGAAATTGCCGGATGCGGAGCTTTCCAGCTTGTTGATGAACGAAAGCTTTTGCCCGAGGCATTTGCTCCGGATGAAATGGCCACGTTTTCCAGCATGGCCGACCTGAAGGAAAAGATCGGATATTTCGCGTCCCATCCCGACGAAGTTCGGGAATACGCCCGCAAGGCAAGGGCGCGGGTTCTTGCCGATCATACCTATGCGCACCGCATGGCAACGCTTGTGGAATTTGCGGCTGCGCGCATGGAGGGCTGGCCAGCGCCTCGGAAGGATGATGCCGTTTTCGGGCCGGATTTTCCCGAAGAACTCAAGGCGGACATTCTGGCTCTCATCACGAGGTTGGGACTTCCCGAAGATGTGGGATTCAGCGATCTGGTCTGGGCCGTGCGCCAGCAGCAGGGACGGCTTTCCGAGCTGGATACCGCAATTCTGTTTCTGGACGAGTGGCAGAAGTTGTACAGGAATTAGCCGAGGCCAATTGAAAAAGCCCCTGATGCGTTCCTGCATCAGGGGCTTTTTTTTGGGAAAATGCTGTTTCTAGTCCAGACCGAGAGAGGAAAGCAGGTCGTCCACGTCGTTCTGCGAGTTCTCAAGTTGCGGTCCCTTGAGGTCCGAAGCCTTGTTCTTGGCTTCCTGCGACAGGGAATCAATGTCCCTTTCCGGTTCCTCTTCACGCTGGCGGAGCATCAGCCCCGTGGAAACCATGACATCGCGCACGATTTCCTCGACCTTGCGTATGGAGTTGATGATGATCTTGATGCGCTGGCCAGTGAGGTCCTGAAAGCTCAGGGTGACCATGATGGTGGAAAGGTCGTTGCCCAAAGTTTCATTGATTTCCTTGAGCCTTTCGCGGTTTTCCCTGGTTACGCCGCCGGATTCGAAGCCCTTGACGATGTCGGCCACGCTGGTCTGGAGTTCCTGAAGGTTCTCCACGATGTCGATGATCTCCACGGCAGCCTTTTCCGTGGTCTTGAGCACGGCGTCGAGTTGGTCCGAAGCCTCGTTGAACAACTCCTCGGGATCGATGTCCGCCTCGATCTTCCTGACCACGGTGCCGCCCTTGGCGGCTTTGACTTCCTGATAGATCTGCTTCAGGCCTTCCTGGAGATCGTCATTGACCCGGCGGTAGAATTCGCCTTCCAGCAGAGCTGTGGAAAGGTTTTTCGCGATTTCCCTTTCCACGGAGGCCGTGATGGAGTCCCGGAGACTGTTGACCAACTGGTCCGAAACCTTTTCCATCAAATCCCTGACTATTTCCTCATTGGTGGTCATTGGTTTCCTCCTCCGGGAATATGGGCGCCCTAGCGCATGCTGGAGTTGCGAATCTGTTCGCGCTGCTGCTGGAACACGAATTGGACTATGGCTTCCTTGTCCGTGTCCCGGATGTTGACGAACTCAAAGCGGAACAGATTCGTTTCCGCATCCAGTCCGACAATGCGGCCCTTTGCTCCGGCCATCTTCAAGGGCACGCGGTTCAGGACGAAGACGGCCTCGAGGCAGTCGTCCACCTTGAGCGGATCATCCGTGCGAAAGCGGACGCCAGCAGCGGAAATTTCCATGACATCCAGATTCAGGGGAAAATCGTCCCTGAGCTGATCCTGACTGAGCAGGCCGAGGATGCGGTCCATTTTCCGGTCCATTTCCATGAGGAAATTGGCAAGGTCGTCCGGGAGCTTGCTTGTGGCGGCGAAGCCCTCCCGGCTGGAAAATTCGCCGATTGCGCATCCGCGGAAAAGCTGCGGGGATTCCAGACTGTCGACCCGACGCGCATAGGTCTTGACGCGGGCCTCCACTCGGGAAAAGGAGCGTTTTTCCTCACTCATGGATTCCTCCGGGCTAGTGGGCTCCGTTTTCATCCAGATCAAGGGTCATGGCCTTGACCGGACAGATTCGCGTGCACATGCCGCAGGCGGAGCATTTGTCCACGTTGAAGGTCACGGTCTTGTCGCTTCTTTCCAGTGTCAGTGCATTGGTCGGGCACATGGCCGTGCACAATCCGCAGTGGATGCAGGCATCCTCGTCGCGAAAAATCTTGTGCGCCACGGGCGTGATGCGAATGCCGCTTTCCTTGAGATAGGCGATTCCCTTTTGAAATTCGGCTTCCATTCCGGAAATTTCCAGAGTCATGGTGCCCTCATGCCGGGGACTGATGTCAGCCTTGAGGATGTTGAAGCTCAGGTCGAACAGCTTGCCCAGATTGCACACCACGGGGCGACCGGAAATGTCCGGGGGGAACGTGAGGTAGACGATCTTGCGAAACCCTTTGACAACGTCTTTCATGGAATTTTCCGCCATTTGTTATGTATGCCATACGGTGCGGGACAGCCGCAAGTCCGGTGCCGTTATTTCATTTTCTCCAGAAACCGTTTTGCCTGGGTGGCTTCCACGGTCTTGGGGAATTTGCCGATGACCTCGTTCAGGCGCATTCTGGCCAGTTCGGGCTTGCCCAGATGGCTCCAGGAATAGCCGGAGCGGAGCAGGGCGGATTTGTATTTCGAGCTCTTCTTGTGCTTTTCGATCACGTCTTCATACAGAATGACGGCCCGGGCATAATCCTTGAGCTTGTAGTAGCACTGGCCCTGCCAGAACAGAGCGCTGCCAACGTAGGCGTGTTTCCTGAAGGTTTCCGTGAACTCGGCCCAATAGGAACGGGCCTGGTCGTATTTGCCTTCCTTGTACAGGGCATAGGCCTTGTCATACAGCGCCTTGGCCGGATCGCTTTCGACCTTGGGAGATTCCTTGGCCGGAGCCTTGGGCGCGGTTTTGGGGGCATCCTGTCCGGCTACCGCTTCGGTTGCGGCTCCGGCAACGACTCCGGTTGCTGCGGCCTGCTGCGCGGTCTGGTCTTCCGTGGTTTTGGGCAGCTCAACGTGAAGCTGGTTTTCCAGAGCGAATTCGATTTCCTTGATGCGTCTTTCCAGAGAGGAAACCGTGGTGGGGGAGTCCGCAGCGCCCAACTGGCGGTCCATGCGGATTTCCATGGTTTCCAGTTCGCCGCGGAGCTTGGCGAAAGCCATTCGCAGTCCCTGAATCTCCGCCCAGATGTCAGCGGTTTTCTGTCGGACAGGGGACTGGGATTTTTCGATTTCCTCCTTGAGCAGCACTCGGGATTCCTCGAGCTCCTGTTCAAGCTGCTGAATCCGTGCGCGGTCGCGCTGGCGTTCGGACTGGATGGTTTCCATGTCCTGTCGCGAGGCGCAGCCCCAGGTGCCAGCCAGAGCCATGGTCAGGGCCAATACCGTGAAGGTCCTCGAAATGCGATTCATGGTGTTCAACTCCCTCGTTTTCTTCCTACGAAAAGATATGCCAGTGCGCCGAGAATGGGAATGAAAATGCACATCTGCATCCAGAGCGCCTTTTCGTTGGACGATTCGAATTGGCGCTTCCAGACGTCCAGAATGCAGAAGGCGCTGAGTCCGAAACACACGGCCACAACGCCCAGTATTACGGTCCATTGCTGCGCGGTAAGAGCGGAGAAGTCGGCGAACATTGTCGATTCCTTGAAGTCTTTCGGCGTGGGAATGCCGTTATGCGTTTTGGTCCCTGTCCCGGTTTCGGTACATGGAAATCAGGATGCAGACCGCGCCCACGGTCAGGGCCGAGTCCGCAATGTTGAACGCGGGCCAGTGATATGAATTCACGTAGAAATCCAGAAAGTCAACGACTTCACCCAGACGGACGCGGTCGATGAGGTTTCCGATCGCGCCCCCGGCGATCATGCCCAAACCCGTGACCATCCACTTGTCGTCTTCGCGGGTGGTCTTGAGCATGTAGGCGATGAAGCCGAGGGCAACGATTGTGATTCCTATGAAGAGCGGCACCTGCCAGTCGATGTCTTCCCGGTCCAGAAAGCCCCAGGCCGTGCCCTTGTTGTGCACGTGCACGAGGTTGAAGAAGCCGGGGATGATCGTCTTGTACGTCCATTCCGGCATGGTGCCCATGACCAGCAGCTTGGTGAGCTGGTCAAGGGCGGTCATGGAAACGGTCCAGACTGTGGCAAGCGCGTAGCGGTTCATTCCGACCTCTTAATTCAGAGTGGAGAGCACGGCGGTGCAGCGCGGGCAGGCATCGGGATGCGCCGGGTCGGTTCCCAGATCCTCGCAGATGCGCCAGCACCGTTCGCATTTGCGGCCCGGAGCCTGAGCCACGCCGATGCGCAGGGATTCGATATCCTCGGCATGTGCGGCATCCTCGGGCGCGCTGCCGAGTTCGTCCAGCACGACCTTGGACACGATGAAGAGTTCCTGAATGTCCAGATCCTCACCGGAAAGCAGGTCGCGCAGGTCCTCGTCGCAGTACAGGGTCACCTGTGCGTCGAGGGATTTTCCGACCACGCCATCCTTGCGTTTCGGTTCGATGGCGCGGTTCACCGCGTCGCGAATTGCGGCCAGAGTCTCCCATCGTTCGCATTCGTCTTCGCTCAGGTCGGTTTCGTCCGGAGTGAAGCGCAGGGCGAACACGGTCTTGTCCTGGGAGAGCTTGCCCTTGATGGTGTCGGGCAGGGCCTGGAAGGCTTCCTCGGCAGTGAAGGAAAGCACCGGGGCCATGTCCTGAAGCAGCATGAGCAGAATCTGCCACAGCACGGTCTGGGCCGAACGGCGTCTGATGCCGTGCTGTTCCTCCACATAGAGGCGGTCCTTGATGATGTCGAGATAGAATGCGGACAGGTCGACCACGCACAGGTTGTGCAGGGTGTGATAGACCTTGTGGAATTCGAAATTGTCGTATGCCTCGCGAATGGTCGCATGTCGGCGGGTCACCAGATCGAGGGCGTAGCGGTCCAGCGGCAGCAGATCGTCGACAGCCACCTTTTCCGCAGGATCGAAGTCGTTGAGGTTCGACAGCAGATAGCGGCAGGTGTTGCGGATGCGACGATATGCGTCAACCAGTCTGTTCAGGGTTTCGTCCGAGATGCGGATGTCTTCCTGATAGTTGGAGGCGGAAACCCACATGCGCAGGATTTCCGCGCCGTACTTGTCGATGATTTCCTGAGGCGCGATCACGTTGCCGATGGACTTGGACATTTTGCGGCCTTCGCCATCCACCACGTAGCCATGGGTGAGCACGGTCTTGTAGGGGGCCTTTTCCCGGGTGCCCATGGACGCGAGCAGGGAGCTGTGGAACCAGCCGCGATGCTGGTCCGAGCCTTCCAGATACAGGTCGGCCGGATACTGGCATTCGTCACGTTGCTCGACAACGGCCGCAAAGCTGGTGCCGGAGTCGAACCACACGTCCAGAATGTCGCGCTCGCGCTTCCAGTGGGTGCCGCCGCATTTGGGACAGGTCAGTCCCTCGGGAACGAGTTCCTCGATGGGAGCTTCGAACCAGTAGTCGCAACCCGTGGGGTGCTTTTCGTACTTGTCGCAGATGTCGTAGACCCACTGCGCGTCGAACCAGGTTTCGTCGCAGTCCTTGCAGATGAGTGCGGAAATGGGCACGCCCCAGTTGCGCTGGCGGGAGATGCACCAGTCGGGACGGTTCTCGACCATGTTGAAGATGCGTTCCTCGCCCCAGGACGGCACCCAGTTCACGTTGTTGCGAATGGCGTTCAGGGCGCGGGAGCGCAGGTCGTTTTCCTCCATGCCGATGAACCACTGGGTGGTGGCGCGAAAAATGACCGGCTTCTTGCAGCGCCAGCAGTGCGGGTAGGAGTGGGTGATGTCTTCGGAGGCCAGCAGGTTGCCGAGTTCCTGAAGTTTTTCAATGACCTTGGGATTGGCTTCCCACACGTTCAGACCGGCGAAGAATTCCACCTCGGGCAGGAACACGCCCTTGTCGTTCATGGGGGAAAGCACTTCCAGACCATAGCGGATGCCGGTTTCGAAGTCCTCGCGGCCATGGCCCGGAGCCGTGTGCACACAGCCCGTGCCCGAGTCCAGCGTGACGTAGTCGGCCAGCACGATCGGGGATTCGCGGTCGTAGATGGGATGTTTGGCCTTCAGGCCTTCAAGCTCCGAGCCTCTGACTCGGGTCAGGATTTCCGGGGCTTCCCAGCCGAACTTGCCCGCGCATTCCTCGAGCAGGGCCTCGGCCATGACGTAGAAGTCCTCGCCGACCCTGATCACGGCGTAGTCGAAATTCGGGTGCACGGCCACGGCCATGTTGTCGGGGATGGTCCAGGGGGTGGTGGTCCAGATGGCCACGTACAGCCGGTTCATGTCCACATCGCCGAGCTTGGAAGCAGCCGGATCGGTCAGGGGAAAACGGACGAAGATGGACGGGGAGGTGTGGTCCTCGTATTCCACCTCGGCCTCGGCCAGAGCCGTGGAACAGTCGCAGCACCAGTGCACGGGCTTCTTGCCGCGCACCACGCCGCCCTTTTCCATGAAACGTCCCAGTTCGCGGGCCGTGGCTGCCTCGTAGGTCGGGTTCATGGTGCGGTAGGGTTCTTCCCATTTGCCCAGCACGCCGAGCCGCTTGAATTCCTTGCGTTGCACGTCCAGCCATTTGGCGGCGTACTCGCGGCAGATCTTGCGGATGGTCAGCGTGTCGAGTTCCTTTTTCTTCTTCTTCAGTTCCTGCTCGACCTTGTGCTCGATGGGCAGACCGTGGCAATCCCAGCCCGGGACATACTGGGCCCTGATGCCTTCCATGTTCCGGGACTTGACCACGATGTCCTTGAGAACCTTGTTCAGGGCCGTTCCCATGTGGATATGGCCGTTGGCATACGGCGGGCCGTCGTGCAGGCAGTATTCGCCCTTGTCCCCGCCGGAGGTAATCATTGCGTCGTAAGCGCCGATCTTTTCCCAGAACTTGAGCATCTCCGGCTCACGTTGCCGGAGATTGGCTTTCATGGGGAATTTGGTTTTGGGCAACAGCAATGTTTTTTTGTAATCGCTCATGACGTTTTCATCCTCCAGGGACCGTATATTTCTTTAATCTAAATGCCGGGTGCTAACGAATCGGGGTAGATTGGTACAAGGTGGCCCGGAAGTCAAGCGCTGCGGCGGTTGACGTGGACTTGAGCAAATCGGACCAATCAGATAAGGAATGCCTTGTTTCGCCGGAAGTCTGTCGAAAACCTTATCCGGAGAAAAAAGTATTATGGGAACGAACAAACGTCAGCGTGAATTGGAAGAATTTCGAAACAGTCACGTGAAGAAATCCACGTGTGCGGTTCTGGTCGTGTTTGCCGTTCTGGCGGGGGCCTTCATCGGCAATACCGCGACCGTGTTGTACATGAGCCCCAAGCATGTTGCGGCTCCGGCTTCGACTTCGCAGCCGCAGGACAGCCCGCAGGCAACCGGATCGTTCACGGATTTGCAGAAGCTGGAAGCCGCTACGGCGAAAAGTCCCGGTGATGCGCATGTCTGGATCGATCTGGGCAATTTCTGTTTTGACAACGGGCTCAACGAAAAGGCTGTTGTTGCATATGAACGGGCTCTGGAGCTTGATCCGGTCAAGCATCCCGGCGTCTGGTCCGACCTCGGGGTCATGTATCGGCGCGTGAAGCGGTTCGAGGACGCGGTCAAGGCTTTTGACCGGGCCGCGGAACTGGACCCCGGGCATGTGACATCACGTTTCAACATGGGCGTGGTCCTGCTGCACGATCTGAACCGCAAGGCCGATGCGCTTGCCGCATGGAAGGCTGTGCTTGCGGTCAAGCCGGATGCGCTTTCTCCGAGCGGAGTGCCTGTCGCGGACATGGTGCGTGATTTGGAAAACGATTGATTTGCCGGGAATCTTGTGGTGGTGTGAAAAAAACCGTCCCGCATGATTCCCGAACATTTTAGCATGAAATTCGATGCAGGGGGCGGTCCCAAGCCGCTCCCTTTTTTTCGTGTTCGCACATCGGTGGGGGGCAGGAACATGCTGACATGAAACATTCCCTTGTGCGTGCTTTTTTTCTTGTGCTGATTCTGCTGTGGATCGGCTTTCTGCTGTTCATGATGAATCAGGTGGCCGGACTTGCCGATCTGGCGAATCGCTTCGTCCCCGGAGCCGAGCCGTATGTGTTCTGGGGCGGATGTGCGCTGGTCTTCTGGTTCACGGCGGTCCCGTTCGTCCTTGTGTTTCGGCGTCCCCGTCCACTCAGATTGCCCGAGAACGCCTCGGCTTCCCAACGGTCCGACTTCTTTCGGAAGGCAAGGAAGCGGCTGCGCCGCAATCCGCATGTGCGCAAGGCCGAGCTGGGCTTGCGCACCGAGGAGGATGTGGAGCTGGCCCTGCACCATCTGGACGAGGTGGCCAATGAGGCCACGAGGAAGACCGCATCCCGCATTTTTCTGACCACCGCCATCTCCCAGAACGGCAAGCTGGATTCCTTCGTGGTCTTCGGCCTGCTGACCAAACTGGTCTGGGACGTTTCCGGAATATACAGTCAGCGGGCTTCCCTGTCCGGTCTGGCTCGTGTCTACGTGAATGTGGCTGTGGCAACATTCCTGGCCGGAGGCGTGGAGGAGCTGGATGTACAGGAACAGATAGATTCCATACTTTCCCCGGTGCTGGCGAGTTCGGCCATGGGCGCGATTCCCGGCGCCAGCGGGGTTGCAGCGGCTCTGACCGCGGCCTTGCTGGATGGGGCGGCAAACGGGTTCCTCGCGCTCAGGGTCGGCATCATCACCCGCAACCATTTCAACTATCAATTGGACGGCTCCAGTGCAGCCTGTCGCAGAGGTGCCATGTCCGAGGCCGGAACCATGCTGGTGGCCGTGACCGCCAATGCGGCCAAGACCATCACGTCTGTCTACCTCAAGTCCCTGACGCATGCCGCGGGCAAGGGATTCATGAAGGCGGCACGGGCCGTTGTCGGGACTGCGGACATGACCGTGGATGCGACTTCCAGAGCTGCACATGCTTCGGCCGATGCCGTCAGTTCCGGGGCCAGAGGCGTGGGCAGGTTTACCAAGGCGGCAGGACGGATATTTCGCAAGGAATAGGAAAAGACGGTGAGTAAACGAAAAAGGCCATCCACATATGTGCGGATGGCCTTTTTCGTTTTCTGTCCGGGAGGGGGTCAGGCAACCTTGTCGGCAATGGACCCCGTGCCGTCCATGAGGGCGTTGCTGACGGCCTTTTGAATGTCGACATCGGTTCCCGTGGACGAGAAATCGGTCCCGGATCCGAAGAACTCCGTGTTTCTGGATGCGAGTTCCGCTCCGGCCGGAGCCATCTCGACCTGATCCATGCCGTCGGGATTCACGCCGGAAATTTCGGTGTTCGAATTCTGCCCCACGGACTGGATACCTATGGATTGTTCGTCAAAGGCCATGGACTGAGGCGTCATGGCGGAGATGCTGATATCGGACATACTGCCTCCCCTGCTGGGATTTCCCTGTACTCAATATGCCCGAACCCGGAGAAATAGGCAAGACGCGACAAAGCGTCCGACCTGCAGGGCCGGAGCCTTGTCCAAGCCTTGAGCGAAACTTCGCACGAGGCGTGATTGCCTTGACCGCGATCAGGACGTCCTGTCCAGAAATCCGCCGACGAATTCCTTGATGGACTGCGAGAGCTTGATCATCTCATCAGCCGGAATCTTTCGGATGACCTTGCCCTGTTCGTCCTGGACTTCCACCTGAACCGTGTCTTCCTTTTCAAGGACATTGAACTTGAGCTTGATGTCCCTGGCGTCCAGCTTTTCCTGGACGGTCTGAACCTGCCGTTCCACTTCCTCGCGGGAGGCACTGCCTTCCTTTTGCGGGTCAGCGTCGGCCTTTCCCGTTTTCTGTACGGCATCCTTGCGAAAGCTCATGTCCTGCGGAGGACTTTCCTGCGGCTTCACGGCAGGCGTGACGTTCTCCGAACGAAGAGCCCGCACCTCGTTGTTGACTTCCGGGATATTCATGGTCTCCCTCCCTGGTGTTGCACGAATGATCCCAACCTGGGTTCCCGTTTACGTCTGATTTATCGGCAGGCGGGGCGTTTTCTTTAGGGAGGGTAGGGGCAGATCGGGAGTATTCCCCAAATGGTTCCCGACATCTTGAATTCTCGGGATGGTGTGGCTATAGCATTGACGGCCTGTGTAAGGTGTAAGTATGATAATCACTTCCATAAGGGTGGCCTGTTCGCTCCTTGTGAACACGTCTGTTTTGTGGAAAGGAAGGTGATGGTCCCGAATTTGGGACCGGACAAGCTGAATCATCCAAGGGGTGCCGATGCCTTACTACCTGAAACATCATTTTGATCCGGATACGGGTCGTCGCCGATTGGTTCCGGAAAAACAGGCGGATGGAAGTGTTGATCATTTCGAATTGAACTACGTTCAGAATGTCGAAGCCGGCAACGTCATTGCGGAGTGGGTCGAGGTTGACGAAGAGGAAGCCGAAAAGCTGGATTCCCGATACCTTTTCGAGGAAAGAAAGTTTCCGGCCGGGCACGGGACCGGCATCAAGCATAGGCACCCGGATCGTCTGTATGCCGCAGTCAATGGTTGGGTCGGGTACAGCGATGGCAGGATTCGCGTCCATGAAAAACTGACCATTGAAAAGGACGTCGATTACAATACCGGCAACATTGATTTCATCGGCAATCTCACTGTCAGAGGCTGCGTGCGCAGCGGATTTCATGTCGGCGGGCGAGATGTCAGGATCGATGGACAGATCGAAGGTGCCAGAGTGGAGGCCCTGCACAGCCTGAGTTGTCGGGGCGGAGTCAAGGGAAGTCACGAGGCGTTTCTCGAGTCCGGCAAGACCATGAAACTGGCGTTTTGCGAAAACGCCACGCTCAAGGCGGGCGAGGACGTGCTGGTCAAGGGTGCACTCATGCACAGCGATGTGTATGCCGGTCGCAGATTGGCCGTGGGAGGCCGCCTGACGGGCGGAAGAATCGTCTGCCATGAGTATATCTATGTGGGAGAACAGCTTGGCGGCGGATTGGACACGAGCACCCGAATTATACTCGGCTACAATCCGACATTGATGTACGCTGACGAGGAATACAACGCCCGGATCAGATTGCTGCACGACCGGATCAAGACTTATGAAAAACAGATGAGCAAGGGGCCCGATTTTCGAGAGGAATTCGGTCCCAAGCTTGAGGCGGCGATCAAGGAACTCAATCTGGTCAAGATGCTCAAGGTCAAGCTGTGGGAAGGAATTCAGGGAACCGAATGCCTTGATGAATGCAAGATCCTCGTGCCCGGCGTGGTCAAGCCCGGTGTCGAAATCAGCATCGGGGACGCTTTCCTGAAGGTGGACGACTATTTCGAGGACGTCTATTTCTATTACGAGAACTACGAAGTGAAGATTGGAACGTCTTCAAAGAGGCTTGGCTAGCTACATATGGATATTGCAACGTTAATCGGACTTGTCGGCGGTTTCGGCCTTATCGTCACCACTGTCCTCATGGGAGGCAATGCCGGCGGTTTTGTGGATCCGCCGTCCCTGGTCGTGGTTGTCGGCGGTACGCTGGCCGCAACTTTCGTCATGTTCCCTCTGAAAACGGTCATTGGCACGGCCAAGGTGGCCATGAAGACCATTCTGTTCAAGTCTCAGGATCCGCAGGACATGATTCGTCTGATTACCTCGCTCGCGGATACCGCGCGCAAGGAAAGTCTGGTTGCTTTGGAAAAGGTCAACATCGATGACGCGTACCTCAAGAAAGGGGTCATGCTTGTTGTGGATGGTTCCAGCGAATCTCTCGTGCGATCCGTCATGGAAATCGAGCTTGATTTCATGAAGCAGCGGCACAGAGCCGGGCAGGGGGTTTTCAAGGGAATGGGAACCATGGCTCCGGCTTTCGGCATGATCGGGACGCTTATCGGCCTTGTGAACATGCTGCAGAACCTGTCCGACCCGTCCTCCATCGGCCCGGCCATGGCCGTGGCACTGCTGACCACGTTTTACGGTGCTGTGCTGGCCAACGTGGTTTTTCTGCCTCTGGCAACCAAGCTGGAACAGCGTTCGGAAGAGGACGCCCTGTTCATGCAGATCATGATAGAAGGTGTCGCGTCCTTGCAAAAGGGCGACCATCCCACCGTGGTCAAGGAAAAGCTGCAGGCCTTTTTGTCTCCGGCTCTCCGCGAGGAATCCTAGCCCGCCCGGGGTCGATCCATGGCAGACAAGCAAGAAGTTCTGGAACCAAGGCAGCCGGAACCTCCCAAGCAGGAGGAGGGGTTGCCCGCCTGGATGGCGACGTTTGCCGACATGATGACGTTGCTGCTCTGCTTTTTCGTCCTGCTTCTCTCGTTTGCCGAGCAGGATGTGGAGAAGTTCCGGGATGCGATGGGCTCCCTGAAAGGGGCGTTCGGCGTCAGGGAAGTCCGGGCGGTGTCCAAGGACATGGCTCTGTTCAATACCAGCAAGAGCACGCAGGACATGGTGTCCAAGATTTCCCATGACGAGCGGCTGCTTCTCGGTGTGGTCATGCGCATCAAGTCGCTGCTTGAGGATGAAGATGTGGAAATGCGGAAGGGAACCGGAGTGACCGCGGATCGCGACGGTGTCGTTTTCAGCGCGGATTCCGCAGCCATGTTCAAGCCCGGAACTGCGGAACTCACGACGCGCGCCAGTGCCATTCTGGATAACGTGGTCAAGGTGCTCAAGGACTACAAGCTGAATCTGGTCGTTCGGGGGCATACGGATGATCGGCCGATTTCAACAAACAAGTTTCCATCCAACTGGGAGCTGTCGGCAGCCAGAGCCGCCGTGGCGCTGGATTACATTCTCAGGAAGGGAAACATCGAGGTGAGTCGGGCCAAGGCGGTCGGGTATGCCGACACGCGGCCTGCAGCGCCCAATGACAGCCCCGAAAACAGGCGCCGGAACCAGCGGGTGGAGTTCTATCTTCACATGCCGCAACGGGACGCGTGGTAAGTATGCCGGATAAAGACGGAATTGCTTTGAATGCTCCCAAGCCTCCGAAAAAGCAGGAGCCGCCCCGGGGCGAGGAAGGCATCCCGCCGTGGATGGCCACCTTTGCCGACATGGTGACGCTGCTCCTGTGCTTTTTCGTGCTGCTGTTGTCCTTTACCACGCAGGACATCAACAACTTCAAGATGCTCATGGGCTCGGTTCAGGAAGCGCTCGGCGTGCAATACGAGGACCGGGCTTCCCGTTCCATTCCCTATGCCGAGACCAGCTTTCGCGAACACAAGCTTGTCCGGGAGAATCGGGAAATCGTGGAGATGGGTGCGCGGCTCAAGCAGTTCATTCGGGCGCAGGATTTGACCAGTATTGCTCGCGTGAGCCGGGAAAAATCCGGGGTCATGCTCAGAGTCGGCAACTCAGCCCTTTTTGCTCAGGGCTCGGCTCGTCTGACTCCCGGTGCCAGACGCGTGCTCGCCGGAGTCGTCGATGCTTTGAAAAATTCGGATTTCAACATGGTGATCCGTGGGCACACCGATGGGGAAAGGCCTGAACCCGGCATGTACCATTCGAACTGGGAACTTTCGGCTGCCCGCGCTGCTGCCTGCCTGCGTTACGTTCTGGAACATTCCGACATTTCGGCGCGACGCATGAAAGCCGTGGGCTATGCCAGTGCCAAGCCGTTTCTTCCCAGCACCACAGCCGCAAACAAGGCCGCCAATCGGCGTGTGGAATTCTTTTTCCTTCCCAACGGCGACTCCAAGTGGTGATCCGGATTACTGTCTGAAGTTCAGCCGTTGCAGAAGCTGCTGTCAGTTCTTCGATGCTCACGGGTTTGGGCAGATAGTCGGACATGCCCATGGCAAGAAAGCGTTTTCGATCTTCGGGCATGGCGTGGGCTGTCAGCGCAACGATCGGGATTTCCGATTGCGGAGGCCCCAACTCCCGAATGTGTTTCATGGCCTCGATCCCGTCCATCCCGGGCATTTGTATGTCCATGAACACGCAGGCATACTCGTTCTTCTGCACGGCTTCGACCGCTTCCTGTCCATTTCCTGCGCATTCGGCCCGGTGGCCGAGCTTTTCAAGCATTTTGGTGATGGCGATCTGGTTGATTCGGTCATCTTCGGCCACAAGAATTTTCTGTGAGAACGGCTTCAGCACGGGAATGGCATCCTTTTGCTTCGGATTGGCTGTCTCGGGGTGGGGCTTTTCGAGCTCCAGGGTGAAATGGACCGAGGTGCCGCATCCCTCCTCGCTTTCCACGGCAATGGTGCCGTTCATGAGTTGAACGAGCTTTTTGACGATTCCCAGACCGAGACCGGTCCCCTGATAGGCCCGTGTGTAGGTCCCGTCCACCTGCGTGAACGATTCGAAGACAAAGTCGATCTTGTCGCTGGGGATGCCGATTCCCGTATCCTGGACTTCAAAGAGCAGACGTACCTTGTTTGATCCTTCCAACATGGGCAGAGCGGACGCGGAAACCGAAACCTTGCCGGAATCCGTGAATTTTACGGCATTGCCGACCAGATTGAACAGAATTTGACGAATGCGAACGTCGTCGCCTTTCAGAAGCTTGGGAAAGTTGGGGCCGATGTCGATGGAAAGTTCGATTTCGGAGCCTTCGGTGGAATGCTTGAAGAATCGGTACAAGGTTTCCAGCAGCTCCTCGGGGCTGAACAGTTTTTCATGCAGAACCATTTTCCCGGCCTCGATTTGAGAAATGTTCAGAATGTCGTTGATGACATTGAGGAGCACCTTGCTTGAACTGATGGCCGTGTCCACATATTCGGCCTGTTCCTCGTCCAGCTTGTTCTTTTTCACAAGTTGCAGCATGCCGAGAATGCCATTCAACGGCGTTCGCAATTCATGGCTCATGTTGGTCAGGAATTCGGTCTTGGCCGTGTTGGCGGATTCTGCCGCAACCTTTGCTTCATGCAGGCTGGATTCGACATTCTTCCGGCGGGTTATGTCCTCGGCGACTCCGACCAGCCGGACTTTGGTGCCTACGTCGTCATAAACAGGGTAGGCTTGGGCACGAATCCATTTGGTCGAGCCGTCCGGCTTGAGAATCCTGTATTCCTCGTTGAAGACGATTCCTTGACTCCGCAAGGCTTCGCGTGCCGAATCAACGCGTTTCCTGTCCGTGGCCATTTGCGTGCTGAGTATCTCCAGCCCTCCATCCAGAAGCTTTTCCCGGGGAACGCCCCATATCTGTTCAAAGGAGGGACTTGCATAGAGAATCCTGTCCGTAGCGAAATCCTGTATCCAGAATACTTCATGAATGCTTTCGACAAGCTGTCTGAATCGTTCCTCGTTTTCGCTTATCTCCTGTTCCCGCAATTGGATGTTCCGGGTCATTGCATCGAATTCCTGCTCGATGACCGCCAATTCGAGAAACTTGTTGGTCTGGGGAAAGGGGTGGTCATATTCTCCGCGTGCCACCATGTGCATGGACTTGGTTACATTGGAGAGCGGGGTGATGACGTTTCGTCGCAGGCGGAACTGAAGATAGCGTGCGAATATCAGGAAGAGCACGGCCGCTGTTCCCAAAAGGGCAACAATCGAGGATATCAGAGGAAAATAGACCGTGAATGCCGGCTGGGAAATGAGGATGAGCCATGCGGTTTCCGGAACACGGCTTATGGTTCCCAGAAACAATTGATCGTCGTTCCTGTATACCGTTGTCCAGGGCGAGGCCTTCCTGTAGTCCTGAATGATTGAAAGATTGCCTATGTTGTCCTGCTCCATCACCCGTCTTGAGTCCGGATGGATGATGAGGTTGCCGTATCCATCGCACAGAACGAGTTCTCCGTGGTCCTGCGGAATCAGGCCGGCGAGCCGTTTCTGCAGCATGTTCAGATTCAGTTCCCCGATCAGGATGTTGCCGGATTTCAGCTTCATGCCGATGTGGACCACAAGATTGCCCGTGGTCGTGGAGGGAACCGGCTTGAACATGATCGAAGGCTTGTCCGAGATGCTGCCCTGAAAGAGATTCAAGGCGGCGAAATCGTTTGCCTGAGGGCTCGCTGCAAGAATCTTTCCCTTGGACGTCAGGTACACGATGCGTTCGAAGTCCGGGTTGGACTGGAGAAAGTTGCCCAGTATCCAGGAATACCAGAACGGGTCGTATTTGATTATACTTTGGCTAAGTGCGTTGACTGCTGTCTGTGCGTTGTAGACGTGCAACGTGATGCTTTTGGCGACGGAAACGGCGAGAATCGAATTGTTCGTGTCGAAATCCTTGTTCCGTTCGTATGCCAGATAGATTCCCAGCAGAAGAATAAAGCAGAGACTGGGCGTCAGAATCCATTGCAGCAGGTTGGCATGCACGATTTTGTTGAGAGAGGGAGGAGCATGGTGTCTCTTCATTCTTTTTCCCATCGTTTGCCGCTACCGCATTTCAACCGTGTGGAAATTGCCTTCCTGAACCGCAATGATGAACATGTTGCGTTGCACGTCGCCGTATTCATCAAAACGAAAGTCGCTGACGATGCCGTTGGTCACGCCCTGTTCCATCAGGGCTTCGGCCAGTCCTTCCCGTTTTGCCCCATTGAGTTCCAGGGCCTTGGCCAAGGCAAGGACCGCCTCATAGCTGAATGCCGCAGCAAAGTTGGGCATGGAGCCGAAACGATTCCTGTAGGACACCTTGAAGCGGATGAAATCCGGGTCCGGATTGTCCGGGGCGTAGTCCAGGGAAAGAACCATGCCTTCGACGAATTCTCCGCCATAGGTCAGCAGGTCGTCCGTGTACGCCCATCCACCGCTCAGGTATTGGCTTGTCGCGCCTTGCGAATTCATGTGCGCTATCAGGGCCGCTGCATCCTTGGCTGAGCTGCTGATGACAACTCCGTCCGGTTTCTTCTGGATTATGGTTCTGACAAGAGCTGGCCAGTTCGGATTCTTGGATGAAAAATCAAGGCGGGTCAGGGTCTTGCCTCCGATTTTCAGAAACGCCTGACTGAATTCGTCCGTAAAGGTGTATGTATAGCTTTTGTTGTCGATGTCCGCGACCGTGATTGCGGTCTCCATGTCCAGAGCAAAGCGGGCGTAGTCCGCCAATTCCCCGGCCTGGTGGGAATTGTCGTTCATCAATCTGAAAAAGAAGTCCTTTTTTTGGGTGAGCAGGGTTGTCGTGACGGAGGGAGAGATCATGACGACATTATGCTGGGCGAGAAAATCACTGGCAGCAAGAGCCTGAGAGCTTGTCATGTGGCCGATTATGGCGACAACGCCAGCCTGAATCAGTTTTCCATCGGCCTGTACGGCCCCTTCGGGGGTGTTGCCATCATCGTGCGCCAGAAGCTTCAGAGGCCTGCCGTTGATGCCACCTGCCTTATTGATTGTTTCAACGGCAAGTTGAGCTCCATTGCGGCCATGTACGCCGAGAATGGCGTTCTTTCCCGTCAATTGTCCGGAAAAACCGATCAGGATGGGGGTGTTGTCCCCACATCCTGCAAGCATGAATATCATTGCTGCCAGATGGATGATCACTCGGTTCATTGTGTTGCCCGTACCGGTTTGGGTGATGCCTGTACTTGTGAACCAAGGTAATCCGACGATTTGTTTTTGGCAATTATTGCTTTTGTTTTTGGGAGAACAGGGCAATGGCCGGGAAGAGGATGTCCACCGGGCTCCTTGTTTGAAACCCGGTGGAAGGATCGGCTAGTTCTGCAGAGCAGCGACCGCAGCGGCGCAGAGTGCGCATGCGGCGTCGGAGCTTTCCGAAGCGAATTCCGTTTCGTTTCTGGAGAAGGACGCTTTCCACATGGAATCGGTCAGGCTCTTGGGACAAAGGTCCTTGAGCTTGAAGGCATATCCTCTGGCTTCCATGATTTCCGCTACCCGCAGCGCGACGTGAATGTCGGCCGTCGGGTGTTCCGGCATTTCCGGCCCAAGGCATTGTTCAAGTTGTTCTTCCAGAATTTTTCTTGCTTGTTCGGACATGAGAGTGTCTCCCGGATAGCTGATTATGAAAATCGAATGATGCAAGTAGTTGGCATGGCATGTCAATCATGGCCTGAAGGCTGTTTTGCCCATCACAACCGGTGCAAAGTGCCAGAAAGTTCGTTTCGGAAAATAATACACAATGCGGCTGACGTGATATCCGGTGTGCGATGTCTTGTGGTATTGTTTGCGGTACAATTGTCGTTTGCAGGTACGTACGAAAATCATTTCCTTATGCGGAAGGGAGGAATCAATGAGGAATTCGAAATGTTTTCGACTTGGAATGACACTGGTGAGCATCGCGATCATGCTGGCGTTGGTGTTTGGATTTGGTCGCCCGGTCGAGGCGGCACAAGCAGGAGGGCTCATGCGAATATTCGTCAATGGAACCATCCATCTGGATGCAAAGCGGACAGCGACGAATCTTGTTGTTCAGGACGGAAAGGTCATGGGTTTTGATGTTGATCTTCAAAAGCATTCGGAAGCCGAGGTTGTGGACCTTCAAGGCGGCGTAGTCTATCCGGGATTCAACGACAGTCATTGCCATCTCATGGAGGCGGGATCCTTTCTTCGGATCGGGGTGGATCTTTCGCAGTGCACGGATGCCAAGTGCATCGCGGAAGCCATGCGAAAAAAGGCGGTAACGCTGAAAGGCAGGGAAGACATGCTTCTGGGAATTGGGTTTTCCCTTGAGAACTACGATGCATGGTCTCTGGCTGATTTGGCTCAACTGGATTCCGCCACGGGTGACCATCCGACGTTTCTGATGGACAAGCTCGGGCACAATGTTCTGGTCAACTCGGCTACCATGGCCCTGACCGGGATAAAGCCGGGTACCACGCCTCCGCCGGGAGGGAAGATCGTCGAGGAAAATGGGAAGCCCACCGGGATGTTGCGTGAATCGGCAGCGCTTCTCGCCGGAAACGCCATCTATGCTCGACTGGATGCCGGACAGGTCAAGGCGGGTACCCTCGAATTGCTGCGCAGGTGGGCATCCATGGGGTATACGGCCATTATCGACATGATGGGGTCCCCTTCCGGGCGGATCATGCAGCCTGAGGTCTTTCGGGAAATGGAACAGGAAGGTTCGCTGCCGTTGCGGATCAATTACATGTACACCATCTACAAGCTTGATGATGTCGAGGATGCATTGAAATATGCGGGCAAGGATACGGACATGGTCCGTTTCACGGGGGTGAAGCTGTTCGTGGACGGAGCATATGCCGGAGGGCTGGCCTGGACCACCTGGCTCAATGCTCAAGGCGGACACGGTCTGCATTATGTGGATGGGGATGATGCCGAAGGCGATCAGTACAATCTCGATCGAATCGTGCAGCGCATCGAGAAGTGCGGGCTCAATGCGCATTACCATGTTCAGGGGGATGCCGGGATCAAGGCCCTGCTGAATGCCCTGGACAGAATTGTGAGCGAGCAGGGCGCGTTGCACAGTACTCATACGATTATCCATTTGGCATTTCCGACCCCGGAGCAAATCGAGCGCATCAAGCGTTTTGAAGGCAAGGTGGTGACAACCGTACAACCTGCCTTCTGGGTAGTGGAAAGCGATGCAGATCATTACTACGGGAAACGGGCTCCGGGAGCCTACCCCATCAAGAAGCTGATTGATGCCGGAATTTCCGTGGGGATGAGTACGGATTTCAGCGTGTCCCCCCTGTCCCATGCGCCGCCAACAATGATCATGAAAGTCGCGGCCACGGAATCCGGTCCGGGGCGCAAGCCTGTTTCGGTTCCGGAAGTTGTTCACGGCTTGACCGTGGGAAGTGCGGCCAATACGGCAAAAAGCGACATTGGCATACTTGATGTGGGCTACAAGGCGGACATGGTCGTTTATGACAGGGAACTTTTCACGTCCAAGCCCGAAGGATTCGACAAGGATGTTCCCAAGGTCCTCTCAACATGGATAGGGGGGCGCAAGGTGGAAATTCCTCGATAGAAGTACCTGTGTCTAGCGAAAAGGGCCTGCAGTGAATGCAGGCCCTTTTTATTGGCACAATATAACAGTATAGATAGATCTTTTGTTGGTATGTGGTTGAAACTGAAAACTGCAAAGAAGGGCATGCCGTTTGGCAGATGGGTCGAGGACATCTGGTTCCCTCGAAACAGGAGGATTATCCAATCAGTTGTCTTGAAATGGCGTTTTTTGTCAGGGACGACAGATTGAAGGCCATAAATATCTGAAGAGTGAGAACAGAGTTCATGAATGTCAAAAGTCATTCCCAAGCACGCAGCATTTTGAAGGCAGTTCTTCGGAAGCTTTGGAGTTCCTTCAAAGACTTGTTGCCGATAATTCTGGTTATCGCGTTTTTTCAGGCCGTGGTGTTGCGTCAGCCTCTGCCAAACCTGGAAGATGTGATTTTCGGCGGTATTCTGGTGGTGCTTGGGCTTACACTTTTCATGCAGGGATTGGAGATGGGGCTTTTCCCCATCGGCGAAAACATGGCCCATGCACTGGCCCGCAAGGGCAGTCTGTTTTGGTTGCTCTCCTTTTCTTTTGCATTGGGATTTTCCACCACCGTGGCCGAACCGGCGCTTATTGCCGTGGCCGCTGAAGCTGCCAGCATTGCTGCGCAGGGCAGCCTTATTGCTCCCGGAGAGGAGTCTCTCACCAGCTATGCACTTGGCTTGAGGTTCTCAGTGGCTTTCTCGGTTGGCGTGGCAATTCTTGTCGGCGTATTGCGCATTCTCAAAGGCTGGCCTGTGCACTATTTGATCATCATTGGCTATGTGTTGGTCATGCTCATGACCTTGGTGGCCCCCAGCGAAATCGTGGGCATAGCCTATGATGCAGGCGGCGTGACCACTTCCACGGTCACGGTGCCGCTGGTCGCTGCTCTGGGGGTCGGTCTGGCCTCCATCATCAAGGGGCGAAGCCCACTTTTGGATGGTTTCGGACTCATCGCCTTTGCTTCGTTGCTTCCCATGATTTTTGTCATGGGCTATGGACTGATCATCTTCAATTGAGAGAGGGGCAATACCATGCTGCAATATCTTGTGGACTTCGGATCAGTCCTGCTCGCCACTATCAGGGATATCCTGCCCATTCTCATTCTGATCGTCTGCTTCCAGTTGTTTGTGTTGAGACAGCCCATTCCGCATCTGAGGCAGCTCATTGTCGGCGGCGTGTATGTTGTGCTCGGTCTGGCTCTTTTTCTGATAGGTCTGGAGAAAGCTCTTTTTCCTGTAGGCAAGGTAATGGCTGCTCAGCTTTCCGATCCAGCCTTTCTCACCGGGGGAGTCTCGGATATTGCGCCCACAGATTGGAAGGCGTACGGCTGGATTTACCTGTTTGCAGCCATGATTGGTTTTTCCACCACCATTGCCGAGCCATCGTTGCTCGCCGTGGCCCTCAAGGCTACTGAAGTGTCCGGCGGAGTCATCAGTCAGTGGGGGCTGCGCATCACTGTGGCCCTTGGCGTGGCATTGGGCATCTCGTTGGGGACGTATCGGATCGTTACAGGGACTCCATTATATATCTATATCATGATAGGTTATGTCATCGTGATACTTCAAACGTTTGTGGCACCCAGGAAAATTGTCGCTCTTGCCTACGATTCGGGTGGTGTAACCACTTCAACCGTGACTGTGCCGCTTGTTGCGGCTCTTGGTTTGGGGGTGTCCGAGGCTGTGCCGGGACGCAACCCGGCTCTGGATGGTTTCGGACTTATCGCTTTTGCCAGCCTTTTCCCGATCATCACCGTTATGGGATACGCCCAGTATACGCATTGGGCCGCACAAAGAGCCCGTTTGGCAACCAGCTCCAAGGAGGCATGAAATGAAGTTCAAGCTTGTACTCGCATTAGTCAAAACCCATAAGACCGATCCCATCGTGGACGCGGCCAAGGCGGCAGGTGCTACCGGGGCAACCATCATCAGCGGACGGGGAACGGGGGTGCATGAAGCGAAGACTTTTTTTGGTCTGACCTTGGAAGATCAGACAGACATGGTGATGTTTCTTTTGGAGGAACATTTGGTCAAACCTGTCATGTCTGCCATAGAGGAGGCCGGGGAATTTCATAAGCCAGGTACGGGCATAGCCTTTGCCATTCCTGTGGATTTCATTACCGGCATGGAAAGCCAGATGGAAAAATTCAAGGAAAACATCAGGGACCAGTATTTCTAGTTTCAAACAAGAAAAGGAGCAACCAATGGTTCGATCAATCATTCGAGTACAGGATGTCATGCAAAAGGAATTGTTGACTATAGACGGCATGGCAACTTCCAAGGAAGCCGCAGCAGTCATGCGTTCTCACGGAGCTTCCGAGCTGTTGGTGCATAAAAGAAATGATGACGATGCCTGGGGCATTGTGAGTATCTCGGACCTCATTCGGAAAGTTGTTGTCCCGGACCGTAAAGCTGAGGATGTGTATGTGTATGAGATCATGACCAAGCCTGTAATCACTGTGCCTGCGGATATGGATATCAGGTACGCCATTCGTCTTGTTCATGGAACAGGGCTTCATCGTGCCCCTGTGGAAAGCATGGGGAAGATTGTTGGGATGATTACCCTTTCCTCACTTGTTTTGGATCATGAACTGCTTTAGGGGGGCGAATGCGAGATGCCTCTGTATGCGAGGATTTCTGCTGCTTCCCAAAAGAGGGAGAGCCGAGAGGGGCTTGAAAAAAAGAACAGTCAGGCTTGGTGCAATGCTCAAGCAGGTATGCAATGATGATGTTCGTACACGGAGCACGTAAAGGCAGGTGGAATGTTTTGCCGCCGTCCACACCTTGCCGAAGCTTTCAACAACGTGTGTTTCAAGTACAATTTCTTTGCGACGCCGACTGGGAGTATGAGCACAAAACGGAATGGTCTTCATGAAATACATCCCTTCACAGTTACTCTATTTCTTCCATGATCGACGCGCCCAGCGCAATCTGAATTCTCTTATCAAGTTCATTCTTTTCCTTTGCCTTTTCATCGTTTTCTACAGTGTGCTGTTTCATGTACTGATGGAGATGGAAGGTCAGCATCATTCCTGGATTACTGGCGTGTATTGGACGCTGACGGTCATGTCCACCCTTGGATTCGGCGACATTACCTTTACTTCGGACATTGGCAAGCTGTTTTCGCTTTGCGTCCTCATGTCGGGCATTGTCTTTCTCCTGGTCATGCTGCCATTCACTTTCATACAATTCTTTTATGCGCCATTTCTTGAGGCCCAAAGCAAGTCCAGGGCCGCCCAGGAATTGCCAGAAGATACTTGCGGACATCTGATCATTATCGGTTCAGATAGGGTAGCCCTCAGTTTGGCTACACGCGTCAGCCAATTCAACTACCGATATTGCATCCTCGTCAATGACGTGAACCATGCTTTGGATCTGGTCGACAAAGGATACAAGACCGTGGTGGGAGATTCCGACAACCCCAAGACGTATTCACTTTTGCGAGCGGACCAGGCGGCCATGGTCGTGCTTTTGAGTGATGACATGAAAAACACCAATGCGGCATACACGTTGCGCGAAGTGGCGCCGGAGGTGCCAGTCG